>JACQEL010000799.1 GCA_016200595.1 Deltaproteobacteria bacterium | reverse complement strand
GCGGCGTGGTAATGCGAACTGAGGTGATCGGGGGTGCACCCGTGATTGTGCTATGCAGTTCAAAGGCCGCGGTGATGGCGAAATGCGTGGCATACTGGCTCGGAAACAGCTTGATGGCAAACCCGGGGTCTACCAATCGGTACGGATGTCCGAAGGCCAGGAGCGCTGAGAAGTCGAAGCCTTCACCGAAGAAGGCCTCAGCGTAGCCATTGGGTGCCTCAAAGATTTCGGGGTTCCCAGTAAACCCGCGTCTGGCTAGCAATGCGGCATCAAGCCCCGCGGCCGCAGCCCAACCACAGTGTGTGGCTTTCGTCATTGTCCCGACGTTCGCCATGAGGCCACCAGCCCGCGAGGCAGCAATACCAAGGGCGTTTTGCAGCTGTGGTTGATCGAAGTTGAGCAGATGAGCTGCTGCCACGACTGAACCCATTACCCCGACGACACCAGGCGGATGATAGGTGAGCTTCCCTGGCGTGTACTGCTGGGACGCCAGGCGCACCCGCCCTTGCAGTTCACACGCTTTGACAAACGCGGCAATGACCTCGCGCCCTGAGGCGTTCTCCACCTCAGCCAGCGCTAAGACGGTCGGTAAAGTAGGAGACGTGGCATGCGTGGGCGGGCTCCACATCGGCTCGTAATCCAAGACATGCATGGCGACACCGTTGACGTAAGCTGCTGAAACCGGCGAAGTCTTAAACCCTCGCCCCAGAACAGTGGACGACTCCGTTCCCCCCAGACTTTTGACGTGTTCGGCAACGATGCGAGGGCCATCCTCAGCCGCACCAGCGACGGCGACGGCGATCCCGTCGAGGATAATGCGCTTAGCTACCTCAACAACCTGAGAGGGAAGGGAATCGAAGGTAGTTTGAACGATTGTCTGGCACAGTAACTCTGTGACTTTCATGCTCTTCTGCTAGCCTTCTCTCGAAGTATTTCCTTACTCTTCGAGTCTAGGTTCTCTCTCCCCGTGGAGCCTTGATTAATCAAGGCTCTACAGAGGGCGCAAGTCTTCATTCTCACCGCTCGCTCAGGAACCGCCGCTGCAACTCCTCGACCTCAGCCAGGCCGATCACCTGTTCGCGCTCGGCAAACGAGGCTATTTCATCGGCGATGGACGCCGTATTCCCCTGTTGGCGCAGTACCGCCGCGGCTCTCTGCATCGCGCGAATGGCCGCCCGTTGCAGATCAGAGGGCACGATCATGATGCGATAGCCTAGCTCCGCAAGTTGCGCTGGCGGCAGCAAAGGCGTTTTGCCTCCCCAAAACATATTGATGAGCAGCGGCGCGCGGACTGCGTGGGCGATACGTTCAATCTCTTCCAGCGACTGTGGTGCTTCGACGAAGATCACGTCTGCCCCGGCCTCAGCGTAAGCATTACCGCGGGCAATTGCTTCTTCTAATCCGGCTACCGCTCGTGCATCGGTCCGCGCAATGAGCAAGAAATCCGGGTTCTCGCGGGCAGCGATTGCCGCGCGAATTTTCTGCACCATCTCGTGGGCCTTGATGATCTGCTTACCTTCATAGTGGCCACAGCGCTTCGGTTCGACCTGGTCTTCGAGGTGGAGAGCCGCAGCGCCGGCGCGTTCATAGGCTCGCACGGTACGGATGACATTGAGAGCATTCCCGTAACCGGTGTCAGCATCGACGATTAAGGGCACAGGAGTGACAGCGTGAATCTCTTCTAGCCGTTTCACCATCTCGGTTTGCGTGACGAGCCCGATATCCGCATACCCCATGCCACGCGCAATCGCGCCGCCGCTGACATAGAGCACGTCAAATCCTGCCAGCTCGGCGATGCGCGCCGATAATCCATCAGAGACTCCGGGCGCGATGATCAGCCCACCGCACTCAAGGAGTGCGCGGAAGTGCGTCGGTCCATGGATTGATTGCAACATCCTCGTGCTTTCCTTCTTTCCCCTCTCCCCTTGTGGGAGAGGGCTAGGGTGAAGGGGTGTACGGCAATGTCCCGACAAGTTAACCCTCACCCCGACCCTCTCACGTCTTGCGAGAAAGGGAGAAAACTATCTGTTATCAAGTGCCCACTGTGCTGCATGAGTCCCGGCCAGCCGACCAAAGACCGCACCACGCATCAACCCGGCTCCGCCTGGATAGTTCAGATAGAAAAACCCGCCGGTCAGTTCGCCGGTGGCAAACAAGCCAGGAATAGGACGCTCCAGGTGATCCACTACCGCGGCGTTCGCATCGATGCGAATCCCACCGAAAGTGAAGGTAATGCCTACGGTCGTAGCGTAGGCCTGGAACGGAGGTTCGTCGAGGCGTGTCGCCCAGTTGGTTTTCTCCGGCCGCAAGCCCGCCGTTCGCTTCCCATCATGAATATCCGGGTTGAACACTCCTTCTTGCACGGCCGCATTATAAGACTCC
Source organism: Deltaproteobacteria bacterium (assembly GCA_016200595.1). Taxonomy (GTDB): domain Bacteria; phylum Desulfobacterota; class Binatia; order Bin18; family Bin18; genus JACQEL01. The sequence goes on along the minus strand of JACQEL010000799.1, from coordinate 12,477 downwards.
AGGGTTTTGCGGAAATTCGCCTTGCGAAAGCCGAGAGCACCGTATCGCTCTCCGATGCCATCCGCCAATTCAGGGAGTGACTGGGCGATGACCGGAGTCGCCGTGTTGTAGCGCGTCTCCAACAGAGGGACCGTCTGACGATCGAAGATCTGTAAGACGGTTGCGCTACGCTGCTGCAGAATCTCACGCCCCATCTTGGCATAGGTGTAGAGGTTGAAGTCCTCCCCCTCGTCGACAAAACGTTCGCCATCCAGGTTCACCATAACAGAGAAAGGATAGGACAAGCGGTTGGTTTTATCCGTGAGACGCAACTCACCGTAGGTGGGGGCGTCAGCATCGATCGGGGTTGCATGACAGCCGGACCACTCCCCGTAGCTTTGCGCACCGGTTGTGAGGGCAGCACGGATCATCTCGCCGGTGTTGAAGCGCGTCCCGCGCACTTTCACCAGGCTCCAGTTGGGACCGAGGTAAGCGGTGCGCATTTCCGGACTGGCTTGGAACCCACCGCTGGCCAATACAAGTGCACGGCAGTGCAGGACGCGGATACCCTCCGGGCCGCGCACTTCTACGCCCACGACTCGGCCATCTGCTGCGGTCACGATCCGCTGTGCGTGCGTTTCGTAGAGAAGGGCAATCTCCGCTTCCTCTGCGAGCCGGAACAGGGTGCTGGAAAGGACCACCCCCTCACCTCTAACACGCAAGGCGCCACCGGAAGGCAGTTTCACTTTCGCCACGCCAGCACGAGTGACGGCACCAACCGCGCGGTTAAACTCCCACACGACACCGAGGTCAGCCATCCAGCGGACGGTATCGTAGGAACGCTCGACCAAAATCTGGCTCAGCACCGGATCAGTGCGTCCGCCGGTGACCCGCTGCAGATCTTTGAGGTAATCAGCCCGAGTGTAGGGGTCGACCAGCACCGTGTCGGGATTATCATTCCCACGCACGACCGGGATGAGGTCCTCAATGCCGTTATAGGCGCAGCGGAATATGCCGCCGGTGAAGCGGGTGTTGCCACCGCGTAATTTCTGCGAGGCTTTTTCCAGTACCAGCACCTGAGCCCCTGCGGCCCGCGCAGCCAGAGCTGCGGTGAAGGCGGCGTTGCCGGCACCCACGACAATGACATCGAAGAGATCACGTTCAGCAGCCGGCATGTGGCAGTCCCTCCTTATTCTCAATGGGGTAGGGTGGGCACTGCCCACCTTACCCCTTCTTTTTATGCCTGATGCTGAGGATCTTCTCCACCGCCCGCAGATCTGTGCTGGACAAATGCTGAGCGATGCCACCCTACCCAGGTCTTCGCTTTATATACTGTTGACTCATTGCAGAGCAAACGACAGTAATACCGCTTCCCCCGTATCTCTTGCCAAAGGCTGAGGAACCTATTATGAGGACAGCCATGGCACGAAACCGCACAATGGACATTAATGAACGGGTTCCGCCTGGACAATTCCTGGTGGAAAAGTGGCCGGTGCTCAGCTATGGCCCAACGCCGCGTTTTAACCCGGCGACATGGGACTTCCGTCTCTTCGGTCTGGTCGAGGAGCCCCGACGGCTCAATTATCAACAGTTCCGCGTTCTGCCGCAAAGCCGCCTCACCGCTGATTTCCATTGTGTCACGACCTGGTCTCGTCTCGATAACGCCTGGGAAGGCGTGCTGGCGAAAGACGTGGTTTCGTTGATTCGCCTGAAATCTACTGCCCGCTACGTGATAATCCACTGCGACGGCGGGTACACTACCAATCTCTCTCTCGCCCAATTCCTGGACGATGACGTGCTCTTTGCCCACCGCCATGACAACCACGACCTGGAACCTGACCATGGCTGGCCTTTACGTCTGGTTGTTCCCAAACTCTACGCCTGGAAAAGCGCGAAATGGGTGCGCGGAGTTGAATTCCTGGCCGAGAACCGACGCGGCTTTTGGGAAGTACGTGGTTACCACAATCATGGCAATCCATGGAAAGAAGAGCGCTACAGCGATCAGGAAGAAGAATAAAACGTAAGAAGGCATGAAGGGTAAAACGTAAAACGTAACCGCCTCGCCCCCTTTTTATTTACGCTTTACGTTTTACGCCTTACGTTCTACGCATGTCCGACTCGCTCCTCCAGCAAGGCATAGCAGAGTTCAACCGCGGCCACTTCTTCGAGGCGCATGAGCTTTGGGAAGAAGCCTGGAACGAGGTGGTGGGAGAAGAGAAACGGTTCTATCAAGGACTGGTTCAACTCGCCGCGGGCTACCACAAACTCTCGCTCGTGCAGTACAATGGGGCGCGTAAACTGCTTGAACGCGGTAATCAGACCCTCAGTGCCTTTCCTCCTGATTATGCCGGCCTCGATCTGACCTCTTTGCGGCAAGCGGTCGTCGACGCGCTAGCAGCGCTGTCCACAAAACCGGCCTAAGCCGATTTTCGTGTTTTTTCGGCACACTTGCTTCCATAACAATCTTGAATCTAGATTCAGTTTATAGACCAGGGGCTTGCCGTGCTCGTATTGAATGGGCGTTCACTCAAAGTTGGCTTGACAATGCCCTGCGCAGAGCGGTAAGGTACGGTCCTCACACACGCGCGTACCACCGCCTGCGGACGCGACACAGGGGGATCAGCCAGGCTTATGGCGGTTTATACAATTCTCGATCGCGGCACCTTAGTGGGCGTGGCGGCTTGCCACGGACTAGGCAAACTCGCCAAAGCGGCAGGCGTACCTGCAGGTTCGGTCAACACTCACTATCTGTTAGAAACCAGCAAAGGCAAATTCTTCCTCAAAATCGATGAGGTCAAGAGTGCGCCCGAGGCCCAGCACGAATTGGATTTGCTCCTCTTCCTGCGCAGTCAGGGCTTCCCGTGCCCGCGACCGCTGGCTGACCGGCAGGGACACTATTTTCATGACTACGGTGGCAAAGCGGTGTCGGTGTACCCCCCCTTGCCCGGCCGCACCTTTTCCGAAGCTGAGTTGACCCCTGCTCACCTGGAACAGGCCGGTCAAATGTTAGGCTCGCTGCACGTGCTGGCGCAGAGTTACAAAAGGATCATCGACAATCGTTTCAGTTTTGAGCGTATCGTCGAGTTGTACGACTGGGTGAGCGCTCGCGTGCCTGGGCACTTCAAGCAAGTGATTCATACCCTGGATGACGAAATCGAGCATCAGCAGCAATTTCAGGAAGACAAGCTTCCTAAGGGGATCATTCACGGAGACCTGTTCGCCGACAACCTCCTCTTCCGCGGGGGAAAGCTCGTAGGGGTACTCGACTTCGAGGCCGCCTGCTCCGGCAAGTTCATCTACGACTTGGCGACCGCGGTGAATGCGCTCTGCTACCGCGAGGGGGGATACATCTTCGAACGGTTCGCCGCCTTGCTGCAGGGCTACCAGCAGGTCAGGACCTTGTCGCTGCCGGAGTGGGATGCCTTTCCCAACGAGTTACGCTTTTCCGCCTTGCGTTTCACTGTCACCCGGCTCAAAGATTTCTTTCTCCGTCCCATGGACAATGGGATGCGCGTCAATAAAGACTTTCGCGAGTTCTTTGCGCGTCTGCAAGTGCTGCGCCGCGAACGCCCTGGCGGCATGGACCGGCTTCTCCTGGCCATGGCCACCGGCTATGATTACCGCAAGTATCAGAAGATTCGCGTGCAGGAAAAACACAACGGCAGACATCGGCGGGAGGAACATGCGGGAAAGTCTAAGCATCTCTCCTAGACAAAAAGCACCAGGAGTGTTCGTCCTGCTCCTGGCGACACTGACCCTCAGCGGCTGTGGCTACAACACCATGGTCTCCCTGAAGGAGCAGGTCCAATCCGCCTGGGCCCAGGTCGAAAACCAACTGCAACGGCGTAATGACCTGATTCCCAACCTGGTCGAGACCACCAAAGGGTACGCTTCCCATGAAAAAGAGGTTTTTGAGAGCGTTGCCAATGCCCGCGCGAAGCTGATCGGCGCAGGTACACGTAGTGATAAGATCGACGCTGCCAATGAGGTGACCTCGACGCTGTCACGCTTACTCGCCCTGTCTGAGCGGTACCCGGAGCTGAAAGCCGACAAGCAATTCGCCCGTCTGTCCGATGAACTCGCGGGCACGGAGAATCGCATCGCCACTGAACGGCGGCGGTACAACGAAGCGGTACAAGCCTACAACACCACCATTAAGAGTTTTCCTGCTGTCCTCACTTCCGGTTGGTTCGGTTTCACACCGGAGAAGTACTTCGAGGCGCCCAAGGAAGCCCAACAGGTGCCGCAGGTAAAATTTTGAAAAAGCTCTTAGCTCTTAGCCGTTAGCTTTTAGTAAAAACCCATGAATTTGCTGGATACGGCACCATTGACGAAGAGCAGATATGTTCATCAAATCGCCCGGTTTTCTTTGCCCAGCTAAAAGCTAATAGCTGGTAGCTAATAGCTAAAAAAATGAAAATTTTGGTCATGGGCACGGGAGCCGTGGGCAGTTTTTACGGCGGCAAGCTGGCGCGCGCTGGACACGAAGTGATATTCATCGCGCGTGGAGAAACTCTGCGGGCACTTCAGCAAAAGGGCCTGACCGTGAAAAGTTACCAAGGTGACTTTCAGCTGGACCGCGTGCAGGCTACTGACCGGCCAGATGACGCTGGGGTGTGTGATCTCGTGCTGGTGTGTGTCAAGTCGTATGACACCACAGACGCTGCCCGGCTGCTACACTCAACCGTCGGACCGGACACCCTACTCATTTCGTTGCAGAATGGGGTAGAAAACGAGGAACTTTTGCAGCAGGCCCTTGGGACTGGTATCATCTTGGGGGGGATGGCCTATATTGGGGCGGCGATGGTCAGTCCAGGAGTGATAGTTCATGACGTCGCGGGTCGGATTGCTTTTGGCGAACGTAGTGGTCAGCGCACCCCACGTGTCGAACGCCTGGAACGAATGTTTCTTGACGCCGGGATCGACGCGGATCTCTCCGCCCATATCGACGCCACCCTGTGGGACAAGCTCATGTGGAACGCAGCGTTCAATGCTATTTGCACGCTTTCGCGGAGCACGGTTGGGGAAGTTCTGGCTGACCTGCAAACCCGGACCCTGGTGCGGGAGACCATGCTTGAGGTGATTGCGGTCGCTCGAGCGCAAGGAATAGATCTCCAGGACTCGCGGGCGGATGAGCACATCGTCAGCAGCCAAACTCCACCTATGAGCGCTTTTGCCACGTCGATGGCGCACGATTTAGCCCGGAGAAAACGGCTAGAGTACGAGGCTCTGAACGGCGCCGTGGTACGGTTCGGCCAGCGTTTTCGCGTCCCCGTACCACTGAACCGGACGCTTTACCGTCTGCTCGCCCGCCTTGATCCGGCGAGCCATTCTTCTTCGTTAACTGCGGGCAATTGACTGGCTCCACTGGTGGGGAGTGTTATCGGTTGCCGCCGCTTTCCCAGTTATGCTGCGTCTCGATAGTCCTCGGAAGCGAGCATCTCCTTCGCTGGGAACTCGGTTTTCGGCGCCCGGTACTCGCGGATAGCCGAGAAGACAATGAACCCAGCGGAGAACCACACTAAGCCTAAGAGACCGATAAGCAGCGGTGAGAAAGTGTTGGTAAAGTCAATAAACGCCAGGGCAAGGCCAGGCTGTGACAGAGGCCACATAATAGATTCCCCTTTCTTGGTAAAAGTTCTTCTCACTCAAGAGAAAAGTAGCGGAAAACAGAGATCGTATCCGAAAAGACGCGCCCTTGGGGCAATAACAAAAGTTTTAGCTCAGTGCTGTCGGCCATGAATCCTCCTTTCCGCGAAGCCGCGCTCACGCAACTGCTCTGGCAAGTGGAGCCAGTCATTTGCGAGCATGCGCTCTCTCGAGGCCGAGAGCAACGATCAAACAGTGATATTGCGGTGATATTACGGTGATATTACGGTGACAATCCGCGGGGGCGCAAATACCTGAGTAGGCGTTATTTTTGCGACACGTTATCTTAAGGGTTGCAAAACTCTGTCGTCTTTTGTAGGAAGGGAGGGCGTGAGCTTCCCCTTGCTGTGTCACGGAGGAGAATACGTTCTCCGGTAAGCAACGAAATGATTTCTTAGCTGACCATTCTCGGCCAACATGACGGGGAGTTTGTTGCCCTGGTCGAGGGAGGAAATATGTCGGCTCCTGCAGAAACAGTGCGTCCTGCGGCAACTGGGCAGGACAAAGAGAGTCCTGCCCGCGCGACCGTGACGCCCGAGCGCAAGCTTGTCGCCATCCTCATTGCTGATGTGAAAGACTACAGTCGCCTCATGGGTATCGATGAGGTGGGCACCCTGCGGACTTTGACCAGCTCTCGCGCGACCTTGGCTGCCCTTGTGGTGCAGTATCGGGGCAGGGTAGTGAACTCTGTGGGAGACAACCTCCTGGCTGAATTTGCCAGTGTCATTGATGCCGTGCAGTGTGCTGAGCGGATCCAGCGCACCTTGCAAAAGCAGAATGCCTCGGTGCCTCTCGCCCAGCGTATGGAGTTTCGCATCGGTCTCAACGTAGGCGATGTCATGCTGGAGGAAGGGCAAATCTATGGGGATGGAGTGAATATTGCCGCTCGATTGGAGCAATTAGCGGAGGTAGGAGGGATCTGCATTTCCGGAGCTGTGTATGATCAGATTGCGAATAAACTCGCGCTGCACTGCACATACTTGGGCGAGCAGACGGTGAAAAATATCGCTCAGCCAGTTCGCGTGTATCATGTGCAGCTAGAACCGGAGGCCACAGCCCAGACCTCTAGTGGCCCACCAGAACAGCTCCTTTTCTTTTCGCCCTTCCACCTTGATGTGGGCAATGCCTGTCTGTGGCGTGGGAAGAAACAGGTCTCCCTGACGCCCAAAGACTTTGCTGTGTTGCATTATCTGGCACTGCGCCCACAACAGTTGGTGAAACACGAAGAGTTACTCGAGGCAGTATGGGCCAATGTCAAAGTGAGCCCAGGAGTGCTCAAGGTTTGTCTGCGGCGGATCCGCCAGGTGCTAGGAGACTCCTCGACGAAACCACGCTTCATCGAGACCAAACACCGGCAAGGGTACCGGTTTATCGCCCCGCTCAGCACTCCCCCGCCGGTTGCCAGTTCCCAGTTCTCAGTTCCTAGTTCGGAGTCTGAGAGCTGGGAGCGGCTGTCAGGAACCTCAGGCGAACAACTGGCACCTGACAACTGGCAGCTGACAACTCGTCTGGTAGGCCGTGGGACGGAACTGCGGCAATTAGAAGGGTGGTTAGAGAAGGCTCTCAGGGGTGAGCGGCAGTTCGTCTTTGTCACCGGCGAGCCGGGGATTGGCAAGACAACGGTCGTCAATGCGTTCCTCGCACGAGTCGCTGCTCAGGGCAGCATCGCTATCGGCCGCGGGCAATGTATTGAACACTATGGTCCAGGCGAAGCCTATCTTCCTGTATTGGAGGCGTTAGGACGACTGTGTCGAGAGCCCGAAGGGAGCCGCCGGATTGACTGGCTGCGGCAACACGCTCCCACCTGGTTAGTGCAGATGCCGGCACTCCTGAACACGACTGATCTTGAAGCCCTGCAACGGAAAGTCCAAGGTGCGACGCGGGAGCGGATGTTACGAGAAATGCTCGAAGCCGTCGAGGTGTCGACAGAACGGCAGCCCTTCATACTCGTGCTGGAAGACCTCCATTGGAGTGATGTGTCTACCGTGGAGCTACTCGCGGCGGCGGCGCGACGGCAGGAACGTGCCCGCTTGTTGATCATTGGCACCTACCGCCCGGTAGAGATGCTGAGCAAGGAGCATCCGCTCAACGAGGTCATGCAGGAACTCTACGTCCATCACCTCTGTGCCGAACTGGCGTTGGGATTGCTGAGTGAGGCGAATGTAGCGGAATACCTGCGCACTCGCTTCCCTCTCAATGCGCTGCCAGCCAGCTTCGCCCAGGCGCTCCATCAGCGGACGGAAGGCAATCCACTCTTCCTGGTCAACGTGGTGGACGACTTAGTCGCTCAGGAAGTGATTGCTCAAAGCAAGGAAGGGTGGACGTTACAAGGCGATATTGAGGTGGTCGAAAGGCAAGTCCCTGAGAGCATCCGCCACCTGATCGCCAAGCAGAGCAAGCGGTTGTTGCGAGCGGAACAGCGCATCTTGCAAGCGGCAAGCGTAGCGGGCATGGAATTCTCCACGGCGGCAGTGGCCGCAGCGCTCGAGGCTGACGTAGCCGAAGTCGAAGAGTGGTGTGCCGGGTTGGCCGACCGGCAGCATTTTCTGCGGCGCTTGGGAATCAGCCACTGGCCGGATGGAACAGTGGGGGAGCGTTATGGATTCCTGCATGGGCTCTATCAACACCTCTGGCACGAGCGGGTGGGTATAGAACGGAAGCGGCGGCTGCATCTGCGCATTGGAGAAAGGCAGGAGGCAGCCTATGGAAACCGTGTAGGAGAGATCGCAGCCGAACTCTCCGTGCATTTTGAGGAAGGGCAAGATCTCACTCGGGCGCTGCAATATCGTCAGCAGGCAGCAATGAATGCGTTGCAACGGTCGGCTAACCAAGAAGCAATCATTCACTTGACTAAGGGACTAGAACTGCTCAGGGTGCTGCCAGATACTCCCGAACGGACTCAACAAGAGCTGGATTTGCAGATCGCCCTTGGCCCAACCTTGATGTCTATTAAGGGGTATGCCGCTCCGGAGGTCGAGCGAACCTATGCGCGGGCGCAGGAGCTGTGTCGCCAGATAGAGGAGGTGTCGCAACTCTTCCGGGCTCTCTGGGGACTGAGGCGGTTTTATTTTATGCAGGGGACGTTGCCGACCGCACGCAAACTGGGAGAGCAGCTTCTGGCCTTGGCCGAGAAGACCCAAAACTCCTCCTTCCTGTTAGAGGCGCATGAGGCGTTAGGGGCAACTTTAATGTTTCAGGGAGACTTTGTCTCTGCGCGAATGCACGAGGAGCAAGGAATTGGTTGCTACGATCCCCAGCAACATCACTCCTTAGCTCTCTTGTATGGGCAAGACCCCGGGGTACGGTGTCTTGCCTATGCCGCTTGGGTACTGTGGTTTCTTGGGTATCCAGAGCAGGCTCGCGAAAGAGCCTCCGAGGCGATCACCTTAGCTCGGGAACACCCTCATCCTTTTAGCCTCGCTTGGGCTCTTGCTTGTGCGGCCTTCCTCCATCAGTTCCGCCGAGATAGGGAGAAGACCCAAGAACTGGCAGATGCAGTCATTACGCTCTCGAGAGAGCAAGGGTTTTCGTTCCTGCAGGCATGGGCAGACTTTTGGTATGGCTGGGTGTTGGCCCAGCAAGGAGAAACGGCGAAGGGAATCGCCCAGATGCAGCGTGGGCTGGCCGCCCACCGGGCTGCGGGAGCAGAGGTAGGGTGGCCCTATCTCCTCGCCCTGCTCGCCGAGACGTGCGGCCAGGGAGGACAGACTGAAGAGGGGTTGCGATTAGTCGCCGAAGCACTCACAACTCTGGAAAAAAATACAGACCGTTGCTACGAGCCGGAATTGTATCGAATCAAAGGGAATCTCATACTCCAAAAATTTCAAGTTTCAGATCTCAAGTTTCACGGTCAGATAAAGCCAGAGGCAAAAAGCAAAGGGCAAAAAGCAAGCATGACTAATCCCCAGGCCTTGACCTCCAACCCTCAAGCGGAGGCGGAAGCGTATTTTCAGCAAGCGATCGTCATCGCTCGTGAGCGGCAGGCAAAGATATTCGAACTGAGGGCTGTCCTGAGTTTAAGCCGTCTATGGCTATATCAAGGGAAGCGGAGTGCAGCCAGGCAAATGCTGGTGGAGATTTACGGTTGGTTCACCGAAGGGTTTGATACAGTAGATCTGCAAGAAGCAAAGGCGCTGCTGGCGGAATTGGCATAAGAACGAAGTTGCCCAATGAAAGCGTTGATTCTTGGTGCGACCGGGCACATCGGCAACGCAATCGTGCGCGAGCTTCTTTGCCAGGGGCATCAGGTCACCGCAATTAGTCGCAGGAAGGAACCACCAGCGAACCTGAGTGAGCTCCCAATCAGTTATCTATCCGGAGACATTGATACCCCGGGGCGCTTGGATGCGTGGGTTGGGGGTCATGAGGTCGTGGTTGACGCCGCTGCGCCGTATCCCATCTACCTCTTTGGTGCGACGAGCGCGTCGGAGAAAAATTCCTTGACTTACGCTACTCAGAGAACGCGTACTTTACTTGATGCCATCCGCAAGCACGAGGCACGCCTGATTTACGTTAGTTCGTTCACAACCTTATTACCACGCCGGCAGGGGTTTGCCGACTGGCCAGCCTGGTTACGCCAGCTCCATCCCTACTTTGCCGTCAAAGAACTGATTGAATCGCACCTGCTCGCCGCTGCACGAGGCGGGGCCCCAATCATCATTGGCAACCCGACGTTGTGTCTTGGCCCTTGGGATATGAAAGCACGTGAGTTCTGCTTCGTTCCACGGGTCCTCAGTGGTGAGATACCCGTCGCTGTACAACAAATAGTAAATGTCATCGACGTGCGAGATGTTGCCGTCGGACTTGTTGCCGCATTGCAAGCGGAGCGATACGGAGAGCCCATTTTACTCAGCGGTCATAACATTGCCGCTGACGCATTGCAGTCGTGGATCTGTGAGATTGGCGGGAGAACGCCGCCACGCCTGAGTATTCCAGCAAGCCTCGGAGTGCTCCCAGCCTACGCAATGGAGGCCATACAAACACTTACCGGCCAGCCCGCGTCCTTCCCAGCTCTGTCCGTGTTGTTGCTCTGTCAGCATGAGTGGCTAGCGCCCAGCGCGGCGCAACAAGAACTCGGTCTCGTACCGCGGCCACTCTCGGAAACCCTTCTAGATACAATTCAGTGGTATCGCGAGCTGGGATATTGCTAAGAGCGACTCAGCAGGAGGGCCGTTATAGATCTTCCAACACCACCCCTGCTAAACTCCGCACGAAGTCGGCACCGTAAACCCGCGCGGGAGTTTGGAAGCCGGGTTTGAACTCGCCCTGCAAAACCTTCTTTGCGATAGCCACCGCGGAGCGCGCGGTGAATGTATAGCTCTCAGGTACCTGCAAGCGAGAGATTGCTCTCCGACCGGAACGGTCTTTCGCTTCCGCTACAATGACGCGTTTTCGCCCCGCGCGCTCTTCATCTGAGGGATCCTCCGGTAACAGTTCCACTTGGGCTTTAAGTATGAGCTGCCATGGCGTTGTGTTCAATATCGCAGCAAAGCGGTTATGGACCCAATACACCCCTCTCTCTATGAGGTTCATCTCGACATACACCTCAATGTTCGGAATTCCCGTAGTGAGGAAAGCCGTGAACACATCTGCCCAACTGACAGCAGTACTCAGCCGATCTCCCTCCCCATAGTCGAAGCTGCGTTCGAGGCCGCCCGTAGGGACAGAAGTGATTTCTGCTTCACGACGAATCGCGACCTTTTCATTGAGGAGTTCACTCATTGTCCTGAACGAACCTCGGGAAATGAGGTCCGTCCGTGAAATACCAAGTTGCAGCGAGTGTGCTCCAGGGAACCGCCTTGTGAGGTGAGCCGCCAGACAGTCAGACGGAACGATGACGAAGCCAACTCCTGGCAGGACCATGACGGTTCTCGATCGCGCCTCAGCATCCCGGCGATACAATGCCTCAAAGACGGCGATCTCGCCAGTGATATCCAGATAATGAGTGCCAGTGCGGAGACAGGCGTCGACGAGAGGGAAAGCGGTGACGGAAAATGGACTGGCAGCATTAAGTACGACAGTGACGTCATGCAGAGTTATGTCCAGTTGGTCCGCATCATCAAGGTGAACGGCACGGTACTCAAGTCCCAAGGGCTCTGCCATAGCCTTTAGTCTTTCTACGCTCCGTCCTACGAGGACGGGCAGGAGCCCTTGCTCCTGGGCCATACGCGCGATGAGCTTACCAGTGTAGCCGGTCGCTCCGTAGATCATGAACCGTTCAGCCTTCATCGTGCGTCCCGCACCCCTGATCTTTGCCATCCACACTCAAGAAGCCTTGGGGTCTTCCTCCTGCATGTCTCCCTTTGATGCTGGAACTCCCACTTCCCCCGCGCTTCTTATGGTATTCCCATCTAGGATACTTCTAATCACATCCAGCGGGTCAACCTTCAGAGCGCTTTGGACGTCAACATCTTCACCGCCGTTCTCCCACCTGGCAGTAATGCTGTCAAAATCCAGTCTCTCAGGGCGCAGAACTACATTCTGTCCCGGCTGAATGAACCTAAGTTTCTCCTGAAAAGAACGACGAATGTTTGCCTGTTCCTGCCGAACAGCATCAAGAACTTCCTTCCTAAGCCAAGGACCAGTGCTGCTGATTGCCTCTCCAAAAAGGGGTGTTTGCTGCCACTGTCCGCCGTGGACACTTTGGTAAGCGTCCATCGCGGGCTCTTCCGTCATCTCCACTTTTATGGAGAATGGGCTGATCGACTCAAGCTTCACCTCAGGGCTGTCCTTCTTCTCGGGGTCACCGAGTCCTAGTAGGTCAATGATCGGGTAATGCTTATACTTGTGAATTGTGATCGTTGCTTTTCCTTCTATTTTGCTAATGGCAACGTTCTTAATTCTCCTTCG
>JACQEL010000798.1 GCA_016200595.1 Deltaproteobacteria bacterium | reverse complement strand
TTCAGCACACGGTAGGCCAGGGCGGTCGTGAGCACCGCGCCGCAGCCGAGCAGGACCAGCAGGAGGGCCCGGTAAAACGCGTAATCGACCACTGCTCTACCGCTGGTTTGGGCTTGCTGCGTCAAGACACTGAACTGAGACGATACCTGCGCGAGGTGGGGCGAACTCGCCAACCCATCGAGCGCCTGGAGCAGGGTCACCAGCTCCAGGGCAGTGGCATGAATCTGCGCGGCCGCGTCCGTATACTCTCGGATGCGAAAGGGCTCGGCACTCGGGTCTTGCGGGCCAGAGTTGAGCCGCGCCATCACCTCCTGAAAGGTCTTCAGCGTCAGGTTGGTGGAGTCTGCCATCTGGCTCCCCGTTGCCAGCGTTTGCTGGACTTCTCTGGTGAGCGAACTGAGTCCTGTCTCTTGCTCTTTCAGTGCCCCGAGCAGGCTCTCTCGCTCCGTACTCAGCCAGGTGGGCAATTGCACCGCCACCTGGCTGAAGCGATCGGCAGCGGCGGCGAGTTGCGTCGAGTTCGTGAGTAACTGTTGCAGTTGCGGCAGTTCCGCTGTCTTTACGGTGAACAATTCCATTTCCCACCGCAACAGGTTGGGCATCCGCTGGGCGATGAACAACGCCCGTTCGGCAAACAGTCGCGTCTCGGCCAGTTCGCGGGTTGCCGGGTCGAGCCCTGACAGCGGATCGAGCATGAGTAGACTAAAAACACTGGAAGGCTCGGAGCGCTTTTTTTGACTGACTTTAGCTACCTCGGTGACAAAGTTCAGAGCCTGAAGAGGCAGTAAGGCCGGCGAATTTCTATCCTGCTGGTGCATGGTTTGAATGGTCTGGCGCAGTTCCTCCTGCTGGGCGGCGGTCAGGAACGATGCGGCGAGCTGCCAGAGCTGGGTTTCCGCCTCTCGACAGGTTTCGAGAAACGGGCGCGCGGACTCGCCGTAGACCTCGGGTAGCCAGTAGGTCTCCACCATCAGGCGGCTGCGGGTGATCAAGACGACCATATCGAGCAAATTCGCAAGGGCGTTGGGACCGGTAGCGAGGGCTAAGATAGTGGTCGTGTACGAGATCTTCACTGTCTGCAGATCCACCTGGCTGATGGGAGCGCCGTCACGGCGCAATTGTTCGACTGAGGTAGTCACGCCGATGAGAAAAATATCCGCTGCCCGCTGCACCTGTTCCTGCAAGTCGACCGGGTCAACGCTAGTGCCGCCCTCCATTCCGGTGATGACCGTCTTAAAGGTTCGACTCGGGAGTTCTCCCGGCCATTTGAGCAGTGAGCACCCCGCGCTGAGGGCAGCCAGAAGGAGGAGGAGTGCACTGCGCACCAGCACACTGCCGGCGTGCCACCAGGCCAGCGGTAACGGCATCTTCATCAAGTTCATGCTCCGTTCGTAAGGGTTCGACCAGCCTGCGATCCACACCGTCGACAAAGTCTGCACAGCCCTGCGCGTCTCATGTCCCCCGCAATGACAACACTCCCGTCCTCCAAACGCTCAGCGCGTCTCCCTGGCCAGGAGTGTAGAGTTTAACTTCTGTGGACGCACCCCTGCCCTGGGCTCAGTCACGAGCCGAGTTCGTTGGGGTATTGGGCCTGGAGTTCGCGCATCAACTCTTTCGCATCGTACGCGGCCGGATGAGCGCGGTCGTCAACGACCTGGATGAGCGCCGTGGCATAATAATTCCGCGGAAAGACCCCCGCTTGGGCGAACGGATCACTGATGTCGAGGGTGTCCTCGCTGAGGAGGACGAAGTGATCGTAGCCGAGTTGCTCAGTTAATTCGGCGCAACGATAGAGCAGGAACAGTTCGACTTTGTCGCGCGAGGTGTAGTTATTGCCTTTGAACCGTATGCGATAGGTATTGTCCGCCAAGCGAAAATCGGTGTACCCGCCAGTGACTTTCTCAGGTTGATAGGCGGTGGCGCAGCCCGCCAACGGGATGAGCACGGCTACGAGGCCGGTCCGCACGAGACGAGCCAGCCCTCCCTCAGCGCTCCAGTAGTGTGGCATTGTGCATTTCTCTCCCAGGCTCAGATAGCGCAAAGCCGTCCCCGAGACAAGAGAAGATGCCGGTCAGTTCTCTCAGCCCGAAGACCGAGAAACGCGCAGGGGATTGTGGGTAGCCTGGTAGGACAAGACCGAAAATTGAACGATCCTGAACGTTGTCGAACGGAAAATTGAACTATCGCGCGGTGTACCTGAACAGCCCAGCGGCATAAGATGTCGGGCAATCGATTCTTTCGCTCACTAAGGAGAAACGACATGTTGAAAATGTTGCCAAAGACCATGGAACAAAAGCCCTGGCGAGCCATTCCTGCAGTGTTGATGCTGACCGGCCTCCTGGGTGGCTGTGCACAGACCACTGTGCAGCCGCAGGTTGCCCAGTGGTCGACGGGGAGCATGCCGCGTCCCAATCAGGTCATTGTCTTCCCCTTTGCCGTGAATGCAGACGAAGTCACGGAGAACCAGGGGATTATTCAAAGAATGGTCAACAACATGGGGAGCACCACGGCAACGGAAAGAGAACAGGGCATAGGCCACGACGCGGCCAACGCTTTAGCGGACGAGATGGTGCAGAGAATTAACGCGCTGGGCCTGCCCGCCCAGAAGCTCCAGCGCAACATGCCGGTGCCGGCCAACTCTTTGATTATCGATGGGCGTTTCCTAGACATCAATGAGGGCAATCGTCTACAGCGAGCGGTCATCGGCTTTGGGCTGGGGCAGTCAACTATGGACACTGAGGTGCAGGTTTACGGTCCCTCGAATAGCGGCTATCGCCAACTCCTGGAGTTCAAGACGCATGCGGACAGTGGTGAGATGCCCGGGGCGGCAGTCACCGGCGGTGTGGGAGCAGCGGCATCGGGTGGTCTCACTGCGGGTGTCGCGGCAGCCAATATCGCAGTTAGTGGGGTCAAGGGCTATATGTCCAGCGTCGGACCGATGGCGAGCCGTAGCGCCAAGCAAGCAGTGGAGTATATGCAAGGGTACTTTATCCAAAACGGGTGGATCGCGGCCAACAGCGGCCCATCTTTGTTAGGGAATTAATGAACGAGGAGACGTGAGAGTGAGCCGCGCCGCTAGGGGCCTTGTGGGAACGTTGGCTGTCATCATCATCACCAGTCAGCAACTACTCTGGGCGGTAACCGCTTTCTCTACAGAATCCACGGCCTGGCAGACTCCGACGCGGCTGATGGCTAGACAACAGTTCACTCCAGTGGTTGCCTCAACCGCCGCGGCTACAACCAGCTTTACCGATCCCTTTGCCTATTGTGCAGCCGTCGGCACAGTTGATGCCCCAGACAGTCGTTACGCAGGACCGCGGGTCCCCAAGGCGATTGCGCGTGGCCTTAAGCAGGCGTTCGCGGCCCCTCCCACAGCCCCCCTGACTCCCTTTCTGAAGAATTCTTTTTGGCGCTGCATGGACGGCAAGGTCTACGCCTGCACTGTAGGAGCGAATCTCCCTTGCCAAGAGAAAGCGGATACCAGCCGCACCCCAACCTCCGCGATGGCAGAGTTCTGTCGAGACAATGCTGAGGCTGACTCTATCCCGGCTTTTGTCACTGGTCGGGCGACCATCTATACCTGGCGCTGTACTGGTGGCACCCCAGCCATTGTCCGGGAAGTCACGCAGCCAGATGCCCGGGGCTTCCTCTCGACTATCTGGTACAAAATCCCACCGCCTTAGCTTCTCGGTGCACTTTCCTTATAATAAAATGGGCGATAGACCGGGGAAAAGAAATCCTAATGAATTTTGACGGGCAAGATCGGCAATTGGGGTTTGGTGGCACGGGCTTCTAGCCCGTGCGGTGGACAGGCTGGAAGCCTGTCCTACTATTCCCCCGGCGCGACAACCTTAATCGTGCCCGCGCGGAACTCGTGCCCGCGCTCTTTCACCAACTGCGGATAGGTGTGATAGAACTGTCCGCCGAGCCGTAAAAATGACTCGACCTCAGTTTCTTCCAGGTCGAGTTCCTCGATGGCTCTGGCTGCCTGATCTTTGGTTGAGGCTGACATCAAGGCATCGTAGATGCGTTGGTCGTCGGGGATCTGAAAATCCTCCCGGCTCGGCACGGCATCCTGGTTTTGCACGCTGTCAGGGTAGTATTCTAAAAGATAGCGGAGCGCCTTCAGTTCATGGCGTTGCTGGTCAAGCTTTTTGATGGTCGTGACCACGTGAATTCCTCCATAGGGTTGCGATTTTACGAGAGCGGGATATACATAAGAATCTATGGCGGTTAGTGAACATAAAGACAAGGCCCATCCCAGTGTCCGTTGTGCCGTGATCACGGCCAGCGATACGCGCAGCGAAGACACGGACACCAGCGGTAAGAAGATCAAAGATTTGTTAGCGGCAAACAAACACGCAGTGGCAGCTTATCAAATCCTTAAAGATGAGCCGCTGCAGATTAGCGCCGCCGTGCGTGCATTATTGGCACGATCTGACATAGATGCCATTATCATCAACGGTGGCACTGGCATCGCACCACGTGACACCACCTTCGAAGCCATCCAAGGCCTGCTAGAAAAAGAAATCAGTGGGTTTGGTGAACTCTTCCGTATGCTGAGCTACCAGGACATCGGCTCAGCCGCGATGATGACCCGCGCCACTGCAGGCGTAGCCAAGGGGAAGGTGGTCGTGTCTTTGCCGGGCTCGACCGGCGCGGTGGAACTGGGGATGACCAAACTGATCTTGCCGGAGCTGGGCCACATGTTGTTTCTCCTGCGAGGCGAGCGTCATGCGCATTAGACTGCGTTTCTTTGCTTCGCTCCGCGAACGTCTGGGCCGTACAGAGGAAGTTCGTGAAGTCCCGACTGGCGCAACAGTAGCAACGGTGTGGGAGCTGCTTAAACGCGAACGACCGGAGTTAGCTGTCCTCGAGCGCTCTCTCGCCTTTGCCGTAGCGCAGGAATACGTTGACAAGACTCACCCTCTTCAAGATAATGACGAACTCGCTTTTATCCCACCAGTAAGCGGGGGCGGCCATGACTGACACACAGCAGCGCATATTCTGTAAGCTTACCTCGGCTCCAATCGACTTGCGGGAACTGACGGACTTCGTCGCTGACCCGGGCGCGGGCGCGATGACGACGTTTATCGGGACCACGCGGAACACTAACGACGGGCGCCAGGTGATCCGCCTGGAATACGAGTGCTACCCCGGCATGGCTGAGAAGGAAATGGTGAAAATTGCCGCAGAAGTGCTGACGCGCTGGCCGATCATCAAAGTCGCCATGAGCCATCGTCTCGGCCAGGTGGATATCGGCGAAGCCAGTGTGGCCATCGCGGTCTCTGCAGGCCACCGCCACGCGGCTTTCGAGGCGTGCCACTACGCCATTAATCAACTGAAGGAAACCGTGCCAATCTGGAAGAAAGAACTCTACGAAGGCGGTGAGCTGTGGATCGGCTCGCAAACCGGCACGAGCGGTTCGTTGCATAAGGTGCAGGAGGAGGACAGGGCGTGAGAAACATTCGTAAGGCAGTGCATGCCGGCTATTGCTGGGGAGTCGAGCGGGCGCTGGATATCGTCAATCACACTGCAGAAACTCACCAAGATATGCCGGTGCGCACGCTCGGACCGATCATTCACAATCCCCAGGTCGTGCAATCGCTTGACGATAAAGGCGTCCACTCGATCGATTCTCTCACCGAGATGCCGGAAGGTGGCACGGTCATCATCCGCACCCACGGCGTTGCGCCAGAGGTTTATCAGCAAGCGGAAAGCAAAGGGCTGACGGTTGTGGATGCAACCTGCCCGCTCGTCACGCTGGTGCAGAACAAGGCCAAGCAACTCGTGAATGAGGGCTATCACCTCGTCATCTTCGGCAACCCTAACCACCCTGAAGTTATCGGCACCTTGGGCCATGCTGGCGGCAAGGCCACGGTCATCGAAAAGCCCGCCGATGTCTGCACCGCGAAATTACCCAAGAAAGTCGGGGTCGTGGTGCAAACCACCCAGGAAACCGAATTGGTCAGCGAACTCCTCTCTCATCTGGCGGCCCGCTGCAAAGAGATCAAGGTATTCAACACCATCTGCAACCCCACGATCGAGCGCCAGGACGCGGCGCGCGAATTGGCGCGTGCGGTGCAGCTGATGATC
>JACQEL010000803.1 GCA_016200595.1 Deltaproteobacteria bacterium | reverse complement strand
GTCATTGCGAGCGGAGCGAAGCAATCTTTGCGTGTAGGAGAGATTGCTTCGTCGTCTGCGACTCCTCGCAATGACACCTGCCTCCGGTTTGCAGACACGCTCTAAGCATGGGTATCCGGACTCAATTCAACTACCAATCCCTCACCCCAACCGTACTTCTCGCGTGACAGCGCCTGCACTGCTTCATTCAGGGTGGGTTCAACGGCGGCGTCGACTACCCGAGCCTGGCCGCTAAACGAAACCTCCGCGACTCGCCAACGGACGCGCGGGTTTACTCGCAGATTCTGCACCCACTGAGCGCTCGCACCAGTCTGGCGATCACGTAGTACTGCCCCGCACACTGAGTGAACCAGATTTCAATTTCGCGCGGTTGTCCGCTCCGCCGCCCGGTCGTCGTCAGGTATAAGTACGGCGGCTCCACGGCTTTCGTCCCGTTTCGTTCTTCTCTCCCCACAACAGTTTCAGTTGGCCGTGTCCTCCCCTGCTGGGAACGCGGGCGTCCCGCCCGCATAAAAAGCGCCCAAGATGGGCGCGCTCCCAGGACGCTCCCAGGCAGAGCCTGGGAGCGAGGTCATCATAGAAGCAGAATACTAATCGGTCTCATCACTACCACCCGACCGCATAGGACTGGCGCCGTGGGTCAGCCCCACCATGGAGTACCCCGGTTGTCTGATCGATGAGGAGGCAGCAGACAGCACCGGCTCGCCATACCCACTGTGGCCACCAATGCACCTTGTGTCCAAGAGTTGCGAGGGCACCCCCCGTCTCCTGCGCAATCCGGCTTTCGAGGTTTAAGCGACCCGGATAATAGCTGTGCGGCTCAAAGGAATCGGGGAAACTATAGGTGGCAAAACGCGGCGCTTCGACGGCTTCCTGCGGGTTCATGCCGAAGAGAGTGATATTGAGAAAAGCCTGCAACATTGCCTGCGCTTGCACATCTCCGCCAGGGGTGCCAAACGCCAGCAAAGGTCGTCCGTTGCGCAGAGCCAGGGCCGGATTTGGCGTCAGACGCGGACGTTTCCCCGGAGCAACGCAGGAAGCATGATTGGGGTCAGCCCACGATTGCGAGCCGCGGGAGGAGGGACACAAGCCGGTCCCGGGAACCACTGGCGTGTCGGCCGAGGTATCACTAGGTGTGGCCGAGAAGACGTTGCCATGCCGATCCACCACACAGACGTATGAGGTATCCAGCCCGGGTGACCCGGCCCTGCTCGGCTCTGGGCTGATCCCCTGCCGCGCAGCAACAGCACTCAGGTTGTGAGGATCTCCGGCTGGTGGCATTTCCGGCCAGGCTTCGTTTTCTCGGATCAACGCACGCCGCTGCGCGGCATACGCTTTGGATAAGAGCTCCTGCATCGGCACCTGGACAAACCGCGGATCGCCATAATAGCGATCACGATCGGCGAAGGCCAGCTTGAGAGCTTCAGTGACCGTGTGGATGTACTGTGGGGAATTGTGTCCGAGCGCTCGCAAGTCGCAGCCTTCCAAGAGATTCAACGCTTGTGGGAGCACCGGACCCTGACACCAGGGGCCGCAGGCATAGACGTCAATGTCAGCAAAAGTCGTGTGTGTGGGAGGCTCTATGCCAACGTGAAATTCCGCCAGGTCTTCCCTCGTCAGCAACCCACCGTTCTCGCGATGGAACTGTACGATCGTAGCGGCAATGTCGCCCTGGTAAAAAGCGTTCCGGGCTGCTTGTAAGCCAGCCTCACGTCCGCGGTTTTTGGCTTGGGTTTCCTCATCAACCATATACTGCAAAGTACGCGCTAAGTCGGTTTGGCGGAAGATATCACCCGGCTGCGGCGGCTGACCGTTCGGTAGATAGATTGCGGCGTTGGACGGCCAGCGGCGGTAGCTTTCGATGTGCGTCTGAATCTGGCCGGCCATAAAGGCATGCATGGGAAAACCGTCACGCGCGAAACGGATAGCCGCCGCTGCAACCTCGCCGAAGCTCAGGGTGCCGTATCGCTCGAGTGCAGTGATCCAGGCATCCGGCGCCGCAGGTACGACGGTCCGCAAAAGGCCCTCGGGGATGCGCCCATGATAGTCACGCTGGAAGAGATCGGCTGACATTGCTCGCGGCCAGCAGCCTAACCCACTAATGGTGAGAACCTCGCGTCGGTCGGCCAGGTAGAGAATAATCGGCGCCACACCCGCCACGTTCACCATGTCACTCTGCAAAACTCCTAGAGCGATGCCTGCCGCCACACCAGCATCAACGGCGTTCCCTCCGGCCTCCAGTATTTGGAAACCCGCGTGCGCGGCCAGATAGTGTCCGGCCACCACTAGATGACGCGTTCCCATAACGACTGGCCGATGAGTAGTCAGTGGCTGTGATTCAACTCCACTATCGGATAGACTATCGAGCGGCATAGGGTTTCCCTCCTTTACCTGCTTACCCCCTAGCAGAAAGGTAGAGTTTCGTACAGACTCGGGCGTGCAGGTGATGAAAAGCAAGAACAACCTACCGTCGTTCAGCGATCTGCTCAGGCCCGAGGACGTCGAGGCCTTGTAGGCTTACGTCAGGACCAGGAAAAAGTAGTAATAGCCTATCGCAGTGCTTTGATAGTCTGTCATTCTGAGGCTCCTTCGACTCCGCTCAGGATAAACTCCGGCTGAAGAATCTCATGTTCAGTCATTCGGAGGGCAAGATTCTCCGCCTCCGTTACACTTCGGCTGCTCATGAACAAATCGGTCGTACGCACAGCGCACGCTACTTTGCTGTTCTTGCGCAGCCCGATTGGCGCGCCCCGTGCCATAGGGTACTCAGTTGGCACACTCCTGTAGGGGCGATCCTGGTGATCGCCCACCGGGAGGTCGCACACAGCAAGGCGAATACAAGATTCGCCCCTACACAAGGCATCGAAGCAGTGTCCCAATGTCTTGTGGTCTGATTTAGATGATCGCTGAAACGTAAAACGTAAAGCGTAAACGCGAAAGAGAGGTCAATAGCTCACTCAGCACTCAGCACTTATCTGAGCCCCGCCTTACGCAGGGCGACCAGATAGCACTTTATGGCTGGGACCAATCCTCGAGCAAAATCCAGGAACACGCTCGAAGTCTATCCGATTGCGCGTTCGGGAGCATCCGTGGAACGCGCTCGTTGGAGTTCCTCGAGAAATTCGTTGAAATCAGGGTCGTCAGCCGATCGCCTGAAAGCGTCGAGCCAGGGGTTGCCGCTGCCGGCAACCGGTACGGCAACCTGGACGACTTTGGCAGTTGTCAGCCACTGACTCAAAGCCCGGCTTACCTGTTCAATAGCTTCGGCCTCTGTTGCCGCCACGACTTTCAGTTCAGGAATGCCTAGAGGCTGGGCAACGTATTGGTTCGCGGCCTCGGTCCGCACAATGACAGGATAGTGCATAGCTCTTTCTCCCTTTGTTGCTGCCATTCTATTTGCCAGTCATGACGAGAAGCAATCACACCTGCGATGGTTAGAGCCTAAATCGAACCACAGAAGATTGGCACAGAGCCGCACTTTCTGAGCGAAGCCACACCCGTTCGCTCTGAGCGTAGCCGCGGTAGCGGCGAAGTCGAAGAGCGCGCTCCTCGCGAGCGTGCGGGCCTTCGACTTCGCGTTGCTACGCTCAGGCCGAACGGGAACAGGAATACCAGCAAGTGAGGAAGTGTATGAATGTCGTGTGGTCTGATTTAGAGTAGACACTTCCCGCCTTGCGGATTTTTCTATGGTGGCTGACCACTGATTGCTAAAACCTAAAGCGTAAAAGAACTTCTTGCAGCATTCATCGTTCATCGTTCATCATTCATCGTTTATTTCAGCCCCGCCTTGTGCAGGGCGGCAAGCGTCCGCTCCATATCTGCGGGATTTTTGTAGGGCCAGGTTTGCCTGACCACGTCCAGCGAGTACTTGGGGCTTATCCGCAGCACTTCGCCTGCTTCTGCTCGGGCCTCCTCCTCCCGGCTTAACTCGCTGTAGCTGATAGTCAGGATAAGGTGGGGGTCCAGGAAATTGCGGTTGCGACTCAGGACTTTTTGCTGCGTGGCGATCGCCTTGTCATACTGCCTCGTCAAGAAATAAGCCCAGCCTAAGATGACGAGTTGGTATTGAACCGGAGAATGGGGATCTAGACGCTGTGACTGCTCGATCACCCCAATCGCTTTCTCCGCCTGCCCCGTGAGATTTAGAAGCCCCCCCAAGACCAAATAGCCTCCAGAAAAGTTGGGAGCGAGGGTGATAGCCTGCTCAGCCTCGGCGAGGGCCTGCTCATACTGCTTTTTGTCTCGGTAGACTACACTTAATACCACATGAGCTGTGGGCAGGGAGTCATCCAGCCTCATGGCCTGTTGCGCCAGCTCCAACGCCCGCTCCAGCGATTGAGCGGGGTCCGCACTCCATTGATTGAACCGCTCCGCATAGTAGGTCGCACCCAGCCACGCGTACGCCTCGGCAAACTCTGGGTCTAGGCTAATGGCTTTCTCAAACAGTTGCTGTGCCTGGGTATTGGCCTCTTTTGTACGGCGGAATACATGCTCGATGCCGCGCAAGAGGGAGTCATAGGCCTCCAGATTGTCCGTGTGTTTACGCACGATGTACCCTTGCTCTTGCAATGTGAGCTGCAACTTCAGCGTTGTCACAATCTTCTGTACGATCTCATCTTGCAGGGCGAAGATGTCCTTCAGTGGTCGGTCATACCGTTCCGCCCAAATATGAGAGTCGGTGAGGGCATCCACCAACTGGGCGGTGATCCGCACTTGGTTGTCTGCCTTGCGCACGCTGCCCTCTAATACGTACCGCACTCCCAGTTCTCTGCCCACGTCCTGCACCTTGACGGCTCTGCCCTTGTAGGTGAAGGCCGAGTTGCGGGCGATGACGAACAAGCTGGAGATCTGGGAGAGAGAGGTGGTGAGGTCTTCGGTGATGCCGTCGCCGAAATAGTCCTGATCGGGATCTTTGCTCATGTTGACGAACGGCAGCACGACGATGGAGGGTTTGTCGGGGAGCGGAAGCGCCGCTGGCGCGGATTCAGTCCTGAGTGCTGAGTCCTGAGTGCTGAGGGGCGGACGAGCAAAGTAGCGGACGGTCACGATCACGCCAACGATGAGCACCAGCCCTACCACAACCACCCAGGCACGGTGGACCCTGCCCACTCTCCGAGGTTGAAGATCTTGGCCTTTGGACGCCGGACTTCGGGCTTCGGACGCCGGACTTCTAGACTCCTCCATTCGTACCCGCCACACCCGCACCGGCTCGGCGATGTTCTTGACCTGCTGCTCACCCAAGTCCTCGTAATTGAGCGTCAGCTTGTTCTTGATGTGTTCATGCACGGTTCCGGAGATGCAGATGCCTCCGGCGTCGGCGAGGCTCTCTAGGCGCGCGGCGATGTTGACTCCATCTCCGTAGATCTGCTCGCCATCGACCATCACATCGCCCAGATTGATGCCGATGCGAAACTCCATTCTCCGGTTGGGTGGCAGGCTGGCATTTTCCGCTTTCAGCGTGGCTTGCATCACTACTGCGCACTGCACGGCATCGACCACACTGGCAAACTCCGCCAGCACGCTATCGCCTGCTGAACCCACGAATCGGCCGCGGTGTTGCCTGATAATAGCAAGCATCTCCTCGCGGTAAGCAGTCAGGGTGCGCAGAGTGCCTTCCTCATCCGCGCCCATGAGGCGGCTGTAGCCTTTGACGTCGGCACTGAGGATGGCGGTG
>JACQEL010000802.1 GCA_016200595.1 Deltaproteobacteria bacterium | reverse complement strand
TGGGGGGGAAGGTGACAGTTGAAGAGAGTACAGAGGCTGCGTAACCTCACCGCCAGTATTTTCATAGCAGACACTGTTTCCACACTTTCAACAACGGACTCGCGGAGTACGTATGCTGTTCGAGATCTTCGGGTTTTACCAATTTAAGCAGCCTTGGGGAACTGTAAGTCAGTGGTTTGTTTCGTGTCACTCCTTTTAGTGTACTTTCTCGGAGTCAGGCCAGAGAGCGCAAGTGCGGCAAAATGCGGAGTATGCAGGTCCAGATAATTCGCCAGTCGTCCCGCCGTACTGAGCGCTTTGCGGTCCCAGGGCCCCGTGGGCAGCGCCACACAGGCCGCAGCAATCGCTTTGAGCAACGAGCCGCACGGCAAGGCCAGACTGATGCGGCGACTGACCGCCGTCTCAGTCCAGGCGCGTGGCTGCTCCATCGCGCACGTCCCCTGCGCCACAAAGAAGTTCGTCTCCACGGGCCAGCGATAGCCATAGGCTTGGCGGATCTCGTCGGTGGTCAACTCCCGGGCGGTGGTCCCGATCAACAGGGGCCGCTTGTAGGCCGGATCATCGACGCGCACCACCTCAAGGACCGTGTGGGGTGCACGGGCATAGTGCAGGGTGTTCCACCGCCGGACCCGCACTGGGCGCTGCTCGACCACTATGAGCCGGTCTTCGTCCGGGCGGCCTTCCGGCCGCTTTGCTCCCGGATGCACCACTGCTCCGTGCACCGGCGAGCGTCCGCGCTGGCCCGGGCGGCGTGGGGCTGGCGCCCGACGCAAAGCGACGTTTTTGCGCAAGCGGCCTACGAGGGCATCGTGCGCGGTGGCGGCGGCAAACTGCTCGATGGTGGCAATGCCCGCATCCACGCTGAACAGGCGTTTGGCGGGGCTGGCAGGCAGGGCGCGGAAGAGGGCGGCGACGGCGTGCTCGCTACTCGTGGCCAAGCGGGTGCGGCGGACCAGGCCGACCCGCACGCCGCGAATGCGCACGACACTGGTCAGCGCGGCGACGATGTTGGCGCGTACCGCACGCTGAGCCCGCTGGCAGTAGCCTTTGCCCAGCACGGCGCTCGGTTTCCGCGAACGCCAGCGCGCAATAGTCGAGGAGTCGATGGCCTGGACGGTGCGCTGCTCGCTGCCCAGGCACACCGCTTCGACGGGCAAGCACTCCATGCACCAGGTGAAGGCCCGCTCGAACAGCGCGTCGAGCGAGAACTGGCCCCGCTCCAGAGCGCGCTCGACCCGGTGCCAGCCCCAGCGCAGCCGCACGACGTAGGGCAACGCGGCCCGGGCGAGACTCCCCTGATGGTGGACGAGTTGGCCGGTGAACATAGTGATGAGTACGATCCCGAGAAAGTACCCGGTGCCCGCCGGCAGCGCGCGCAGCAGGTTGTTAATTGCACGCGCTGCCAGGTACACTGGCTGCGCGGTCAGAAAAAGAGAGCGCTTGGATGGTCTAGACACCCACCCAGCATCTCAGACTTCTGACCGCTTTGGCTACTCATTTGGTAAAACTCGAGAGATCAATCCAGGCGCGAAAACCGCCTCTCTCATCCGGCCTACAGCCCTCTCCGACCTCGGGTATCGTGAGAGGTATGACCTACAGGAGTGGGTGATCTCCAACCCATCCATTCTTGGTGAAGAGCTTTTCGTCATCACCGACGAATATGACCGCTTTGACCGGACGCGAGAGCGATTGGATGTACTGGCACTGGATCAGCAAGGGAAACTCGTTGTCGTGGAGCTGAAGCGTTCAGCGGTCGGTTCACACGCCGATCTCCAAGCAATCCGATACGCCGCGTATTGTTCAACGCTTCGGCTACAAGATCTCGCAGAGATTCATGCAGAGTTTCGTACACGTCGAGGAGAGGAAATCGGTCCCGAGGAAGCACGTCGTAGGATAGTGGACTATGTCGCGAATCCCGAATTCACAGAACTGGATAACCAGCCACGGATGATCCTAGGGGCAGAGGAATTCCCTGCCGAAATTACGGCATCGGTAATGTGGCTCCGAACATGTAACATCGACATCTGCTGTGTGCGTCTTCGCCCTTATCAAGTCGGTGAGCATCTGCTTCTCGATGCTACCGTACTGATTCCGCTGCCCGAGGCAGAGGAGTTTGTGATCCGGCGGGAGCGAAAAGAAGCGGAGGTTGCGCAGCAAACGAGGGTAGCTACCAACTCAGCCGAGACGCAGGAGTTGCACGCGAAGGTAATCGAAGGGTTGCAGGGCCAACCAGGGTTTCCGACCAAGACACCCCCGAAGTCATCGGGGCTTTGGTACAAGAACATCGGGAGGAATAGCTATCTCGGCGTAGCCCGACGCGCGGACCGCACGCGTGTGGAGCTGTACATCGATGAGGGGGATAGAGAATTCAACCGTCGGGTTCGAGCGGCTCTGTACGAACAACGCGAATCCATAGAGAACAAGATCGATCACCCTATCACTTGGGACTGGGACGGAGAAGCTAATTCACGCAAGTGCGCGGTGATTTCTCTCCACCAACACAGTCCGGGAGAATCGGTTGATAAGACCGCGGCGTGGGCTGTCAATGAACTCCTTCGATTCTGGGCTGCATTCGGCCCTCGATATGACGAAGCAATTCGGACCGCACGGGAGGAGAGCGAGATGTGAGGATCCCTCCATCTAACCTGG
>JACQEL010000801.1 GCA_016200595.1 Deltaproteobacteria bacterium | reverse complement strand
GCGATGAGACGCGATCAGGCGCGAAAAGGAGAAAAAAGGCGCGGAAAGGTGCGACAACACTGCCCTCAAAGCGCCCCCTACCATGAACCTATATGAGGAACACACCAAGATCCGGATTCAGAAGGAACACACTGCTATCGGGGTGCCACGGGCAGCTTGCCTGCCCGTGCCCACCCCTCGCACTGGCGGACCAGCCGCCAGTGGCACCCGAACAGGAGGTGCAATTACCAAATCCATATCTTGGTGTGCCATGCATATAGAGCGTTTACCTGTGGCCAGAGTGCTACCCTTCCTTGTGCAGGGCTGCTGGCCCTATGGTCCCCACGAAATCACCTGTTGTGGCTTAAGTACTATCAGCACCCGCGATTCCTTGTGTTCCTGCATCCGCTTGATGTCGGCCGCGGCTTGTTCCGGGCCCCGATAGCGCTCAGCGATTTTTTGCGTGTCCGCCCACAGGTTCTCTTCGGTGAGGCGTGCCTTGCCTGAGGCAATCACGGTAGTGAAATGCTCAGCGTCATCGATGCACAAGCTCACCCGCGGATCGTGCATAATATTCTTGTACTTCGCCCGCTGCTTGGTGGTCGATACCCAGAACTGCTCCCCATCCCAGCGGTACCAGACGGGCGTGAGTTGGGGACTGCCGTCTTGCTGGATCGTGGCAAGGATGGCATTGCGCTTACCGGCGAGAAAGGCATCGCGCTTGTCCGGCGACAGGGCAGGCCGCTCAGGCGCCTTCCGCTTGGCCACCACGGTACCGAGCCACAGGCCGAGCACGAGCATGCTACAGCCGACCAACACAACCAGAAGTCGAGCCCTGGGGGTCAACATAATAATACACTCCTGACAAAGATCCTTGCATGATAGACCTGTCGGTCATGCCGTCCAAGTCATGCTGCCAGGCAAGCGCCGTTCAGTAACATGGTGAATACCCACGGTGTTTGGGTGAGGTGCTCCGGGCGAAGCATGACATGGATCGCCCTACCCGCGAATGCACGGAAATACCTTTAATCAGCTTGCCCATTCCGTACAAAGCAGTGCTGCCTGCTCAAGCACTGTCTGTGTCGCTTGCTCCTGTTTGTCTGGCGGGTAGCCGTATTTGCGTAGAATACGCTTGACTAACACGCGCAATTGCGCGCGGACGTTCTCACGTATGGTCCAGTCAATGGTAACGTTGGCGCGAACGGTTTTGACCAGCTCACGGGCGATGGTGCGGAGTGTATCGTCACCTAACACCTTCACCGCGCTATCGTTGGTTTCCAGCGCATCATAAAAAGCGACCTCGTCTTGGCTGAGGCCGAGTTTCTCGCCCCGCTCGTTAGCCTCGCGCATCTGTTTGGCCAGTTCGATCAGTTCTTCGATCACCTGCGCGGCTTCAATGGCGCGGTTCTGGTAGCGACGCAACGCCTGCTCCAGCATCTCGGCAAACGACCGCGCCTGCACGACGTTCCTGCGACTGCGCAGACGGATTTCACCATTGAGCAGCTTGCGCAGTAGCTCGACAGCGAGGTTACGCTGGGGCATACCGCGCACCTCGGCCAAGAATTCTTCGGAGAGAATCGAAAGGTCCGGTTTCTTGAGACCTGCAGCTGTGAAGATGTCCACCACGCCTTCGGAGGCGACGGCGCGTGAAACGATCTGTCGCACGGCGTGATCCAGGTCTTCTTCGGTTTTCGCCTCTCCTGGTGCGCGTTTGGCCAGACTCGCCCGCACGGCCTGGAAGAATGCGACATCGTCGCGAATACGGAATGCTTCTTCATGTGGCACGGCCAGTGCAAAAGCCTGCGACAACTTCTGCACGGCGCTTAGCCAGCGGTTCTTCCCGTCTTCTTGCGCCAGAATATGCTCTTGCGCCTTCGGCAGAAGACCTAGGCGTTCCTGTGGCGTGCCTGAGGTCCATTTCGACCAGTTGAATCGATGCATCATGCCAGTGCAGACCTCGTATTTCTCCCGCAAGGCAGCAACGGCTTCATCTTGATCAATGGCGGTCTTCCCGGTACCGCCGCTCTCGGTGTACGTAGCGAGGGCGGCTTTCAGCTCGTGGGCCAATCCTATGTAGTCCACCACGAGTCCACCAGGCTTGTCCTTGAAGACACGGTTTACGCGGGCGATGGCCTGCATCAGCCCATGCCCGCGCATCGGCTTGTCGAGATACATGGTGTGCAGGGAGGGCGCATCGAATCCGGTCAGCCACATGTCGCGCACAATCACCATCTTGAACGGATCGTTTGCCTCCCGGAAGCGCTTGGCCAATGCCTCCCGCCGCGATTTGTTTCGCGCATGTTCTGCTACTCGCGGACCTTCTGAGGCGTTGCCTGTCATGACCACCTTGACCACACCCTTCTCATCCTCGGTGTGGTACCAAGCCGGCCTGAGCTTCACGATCTCATCGTGCAGATCCATGCAGATGCGCCGGCTCATACACACCACCATGGCTTTACCGTCTATCGCCTCCAGCCGGCTCTCGAAGTGCTCAACAATGTCCTGGGCGATGAGTTGCAGGCGTTTTTCCGAGCCAACGATAGCCTCCAGTTGCGCCCACTTCCCCTTCAGCTTCTCCTTGCGCTCGACCTCCTCTCCTTCGGTTATTTCCTCGAAGTCAGGGTCGATCTTCGGTCGCTCCTTCTCGTCCAGTCCAAGCTTCGCGAGCCGGCTCTCGTAGTAGATGGGCACGTTCGCCTGGTCTTGGACTGCTCGCTGGATATCGTAGACGCTGATGTAGTCGCCAAAGACCGCGCGGGTGTTCTTGTCGGTCAGTTCGATCGGCGTGCCGGTGAAGCCGATGAACGAGGCGTTGGGCAACGCGTCGCGCATGTGGCGGGCGAAGCCGTCAATGAAGTCGTACTGGCTGCGGTGCGCCTCATCGGCGATGACCACGATGTTACGCCGATCCGAGAGCACTTCCATTCTTCCCCCTTTCCCCGTTGTGGGAGAGGGCTGGGGTGAGGGGGCTTCAGGAAAAAACTTCTGGATGGTAGTGAACACCACACCGCCCGCATTCACTGCAAGTTTGGCACGCAGGTCAGCGCGACTCTCGGCCTGCACCGGCGGCTGGCGCAGCAAGTCCTGGCAGCGTGAGAACGTGCCGAAGAGCTGGTCGTCCAGGTCGTTGCGATCGGTGAGCACGACGATCGTGGGGTTCGCCATCTGCGGTTCGCGAATGACCCGCCCGGCGTAGAAGGCCATCGTCAGGCTCTTACCCGAACCCTGCGTGTGCCAGACCACGCCGATGCGTCGGTCACCCGGCCCGCCACCGGGCCTCTTACCAGATTCGTAGCGCCCAAACGCTTCTGCGATATGCTCTCCTGCCTGGACCCGCGCTGCTCGCAGCGTCTCCGCCACAGCTATATTCACGGCATGAAATTGGTGATAGCCCGCCATCTTCTTTACGAGCTGTCCATCACCTGCATCCTCAAAGACTATGAAATGGCCGATCAGATCGAGCAGTCGCTTCTTGTCGAACACCCCTTGCAGCATCACCTGCAACTCCGGCAAGTGTGGGTCTGCGAGAGTTTCACCGGCAATCGTGCGCCAAGGCTTGAACCACTCACGCCCGGCGGTAAGCGTGCCAACTCTTGCCTCTACACCGTCGGAGATCACTAATAGTGTGTTAAAAGCGAAGAGCGTCGGCAGCTCAGCCTTATAGGTCTGGAACTGTTGGAAGGCCGACCAAATAGTGGCGTTCTCATCAGCGGCGTTCTTCAGCTCAATGAGCACCAGCGGCAGGCCGTTAATGAATACCACTACGTCCGGGCGGCGGGTGTGCTTGTTTTCCGCTACAGTGAACTGGTTAACGACAAGAAAGTCGTTCTCGTCCGGTTTGTCGAAGTTGATCACGCGCGCCTGCGCTCCGGCAATGCGCCCGTCGGAATGCCGGTATTCCACCGTTATCCCGTCCACCAGCAGGCGGTGCACGGCGCGGTTGCGCGCTTCCAACGTCGGTCCTTCAGGGCGAGTGAGCTTGCGGAAGGCGTCGTCGAGCGCCTCGACGGGAAGTTGTGGGTTAAGAGACGTCAGCGCGTCGCGTAGCCGCTGCTCTAAGACAACTTGCCCATAATCCACGCGCTCGGCAGCAGGCGTCTCTGGGTTGATATCTGAGCCATGCTTGATTTGCCAGCCAAGGCTCTCCAGCCAAGCGAGCGCGGCATCTTCGACGATGGATTCGGTCAGACGCGCCACGGGTCATCCTTCAGGAGCGACGGGGCATGGCTCACTCCTACAAGGGGATTTTCACGGTCAAGCGCCCACTGCAGAGGATTGTTGACGATATATTCCCGAATGCAGGATAACTCAGCTTCATCCCGGATGATGTGTTCGTGATAGTTTCCTTGCCACACCGGCATACCAGGAGTTGCGCGCATCCGATTGATTTTACGGGTTGAAACCGATTTGAAGTTTTGCACGATTGCCGCCAACGATCCGGGCTGAGTACCGTGTGCCGACCGTAGGGGCAAAGCATTCGCAGGTGTAGACCGAGGCTGCTCTTGGAAGTTTTGCACGATTGCCGCCAACGATCCGGGCTGAGTACCGTGTGCCGACCGTAGGGGCAAAGCATTCGCAGGTGTAGACCGAGACTCCTCTTGGAAGTTTTGCACGATTGCTGCCAATGACCCAGGCTGAGTACCGTGTGCCAACCGTAGGGGCGAAGCATTCGCAGATGTAGACCGAGACTCCTCTTGGAACCTCTGGGCGAATGCTTCGCCCCTACCTGCGGTGAGGCAACCTGTAAGGACAATAATGCCATGAAGGTGATTAGGCATGATCACAAAGGCATCTAATTCGACACGGGGAAAATCACGCGGCAAGACCTGCCAGCATTGTTCAACAAGGCGTCCATACTGCGATAGCACCACCACCCCATTTTCTACCTGTCCGAACAGACATTCGCGTCGGTAGGCACAGATCGTCACAAAATATGCCCCGGCCTGCGCGTAGTCGTAACCCTTCAACCGTATAGAACGACGGTGATGTTTTTCTGGATCAAAGGCCATCAAATTGCCCTCCCGATGAACCGCTCCGCATCCTTTACCCGCAGATGGCCGGAGATGAGTTTGGACAGCAGCGTATCGCGCAGGGCGGTGAGGGTGCGGGATTCGAGCTGGTTTGCGTGAACCCGATAAAAGAGAGGCTCCGCAAGACCATTAAATGCCTTCAGCACATTGTCCGATGGGAGGGTGGTCATAAGCCGCTTTAGGTCTTGAGCGGTAACATGACCAAGCCCGGTTGTCTGCTTGTTCCGGGCAATTTCGATAAATAACGGCTTTAAGTGTCGGAGGAGAAAGTAGACGAAAAACTTCTCTTCTGGGCGCTTGAACTGAATTTTGAAGATATGCTGATTTAGCCAGCCCTCGCCGCCCGCCCATACAAATGTATCGATTGATGTGTCGGGACTGCCGGACCATGAGAACAGGATGTCCCCAGACGCCACGCGATACTTGGGTAAAAAGCTTGCTTCGGCGAACTTGGTTTGGTCAGTAATCCCTGCCTTCAACTCACCGATCTTGATGACTGGCAACCCCAATCTGTCTGGCGAGAAGTCCTCGTTCCTGAAGGCTAAGCCGTTGATGTACTCCGCGCAGTCATATAGCGCTTCCAGCATCCACCCCTTCGGAATCTCCCCTAGTTCCGAGTCCTCAAACGAATCCGGGAACAAGTCAGCGAGGTGCTTCGGCAGACCGGGATCTTGGCCTCCGGTCTTGGAGCGCACGGGGTCGAAGTCCACAAACCACGACTTGAAGAGCGCCTGAGCCATCGCCTCCAGCGTTTCGTTCATTCGACGGTTCAGCTCGATCTTGTCGTCCAGTGCACTAAGGATGTAGGCGATGGCACGTTGTTCTGCCACGTCAGTGGGAAACCGAATACGTGCCATGTGCAAGTGATTACGGTTGAGACCTGGCACCGCCGCCTTATCGGAATACGCGAGGAAATCAACTGAACGGAGGAAGTAGCTGATGAACCTTGGATCGTTACCCTTGAAGTTTCGGACATAGAGCGCCGTATTCAACGGCCAAAAGTCCTCGGCGATGTAGAACACCTGCCCGAGAGTGCCATATCGACCGGTTACAACCCCTGGGCCTTTTACCATGGCCTCTGCGTGATAGTCGGTGATACCTGAAGATGAGACGATTGGGGTACGGCCACTGCGGCGCTCCTGCTGAGGCAGGTCGTAGCCGCGCTTCAACTCGATTACGTCACCAAGAGTCAACTCCCTCCACTCACCCCCCATACCCCAACTCCTTCAGGTTGAGTGTGGCGGTATGCTTCGGTAGCGGCGAGGCAGGCGTCGCTTCTACATCTTCATCCTGCTCGGGCGGGTCACGCTGGTAGAGTGAAATCCCTACGCGCCCGATGTGCTCTCGCAGGGGGCCGTACTTGATGCCGCCGTATGCCTTCACATCAAACCGATAAGGCAGGGGCAATTCATCTAGTTCGTCAGCAACGGCTTCGGCCTGTACATCGTCATCTACACCGACCAGGGCAAGATCAATGTCCGACTCTGGTCGGTAGGTTCCCTTCGCGCGTGATCCGTAGAGCGCAACTTCACGGATCGCCGGAAAGCGGCGAAACACCTCCCGTATCAGATCAATTTCATGAGGCGTGAGGCCGATGTCTTTCATGGTTCTATGCGCAACAAGACAAAGGCACGGTCGAAGTTGTCGAACCGTTGTTTCCAGCGGATGTCGCTATTCATACCCCAACTCCTTTAGATTGGCGGCGATGGCGACATCGAGCTTTGTGGCTTCGGCCTGCTGCTGGCGCAGCGTTGCAGTGAGCCGCTTCATTTTCTCATCAAAGGGCTCCTCGTCTTCTTCCGCTGCCTCGGCGCCGACGTAGCGCCCGGGTGTGAGCACGTGGCCGTGCTTGCGGATTTCGTCGAGTGTCGCGCTCTTGCAAAAGCCAGGGCTGTCTCGATAGTCACCCTCACCCTGGCCCTCTCCCATCAAGGGCAATGGCATTAAGTTAAGGGCTGGTATGGAGGTGAGGGCGGAAAGGCGGTAAGTAGGGGAAATGGTGAAGAAAAAAACGAATCCATTATTCGGCG
>JACQEL010000062.1 GCA_016200595.1 Deltaproteobacteria bacterium | reverse complement strand
CACTGTAGCTGGAAGCTGCGTAAGAAGCGCTAAGCCCGCCTGGCCCTGCCCGAGCGCTTTCTGGTAAGCGCTCTGCTGGAGCGCGTGCTCTCCCGCCTGCTGCCAATAGGCAATGGCGCGTGGGTAATCCCGTCCCCGCTCAAAGTGGAAGGCTAACTCGCCGGCAATCTCCTGGCCACGCTCCCCGTAGATAGCCGCGAAGTGCTCACCGAGCTGTCGATGCCACCGCACCCGCTGGGCCAAGCCAATCCGGCGATACAGTTCATGCTGATACAAGGCATGACGAAAATGATAACGCACAGTGATGACCTGATCGGGCCACTCGGCAAGCCCCTGGACCTCGAGCAACTGCTCCTGGTCTGCCAGGTCATCATAGATTGCTTCCGCGGTTTCTAGCGCGCAGTTGGCCACCACGGCCACCTCGCTCGCAGTAAACGTCATCCCGACAACACTGGCGACTTCTAACAATTGCTGCACTTCTTTGCGCAACCCGTCAATCTGCCTGGCAATGAGCCGCTGCACGTGGTCGGGAATCAGATCCTCTAACGTGGCAGGCTCCACCGACAGCTCCCACTGGCCTCCACTCTCGATCAACAGGCTGTGCTGGAGCAAATAGTTCACAAAATGCATCACAAACAGGGCGTTCCCCTCGGTACAGCGGTAAATCACCGGCCACAGGACGTCCACCACCGGACTGCCCGCCAGTCGTTGGCGCAGATAGGCCTCGACTTCCGCTTCGGTGAACAATTCCAGCGCCAGCTCGTGACACTGCCCACGTCCCGCCATCTCCTGCAACACGCTGCGCAAGGGATGGCTGCTGGTGACCGTTTCCGCCGACCGATAGGTACCGATCACCAGTAACTCTGCCGGCTCTCCGAGCTGTGACAGATACGCGAGTAACTGCAGGGTCGAGACATCACTCCACTGCAGGTCTTCGAAGAATAGGATCAAGCTAGCTTCGGCTGCCAACTTCTCCAGGGCTTGAGCAAGTTCACGTAACATCCGTTGCGGACTACTGCCTTGCACCTGACGTTGTACCGTTTCTAGTTCGTCTGCCCCGATCACCCCCGAGAGTTGGACGAGCCACAGGGGCGCGTAGCGGCGTAGTATGGCGACCACTTGGTCGCCGTCGGGGGCATGACACAACTGCTGTAACGCTTGCAGCACGGGCAGGTAGGCTTCCCCCTGCTCACCCTGCTCGACGCAGTGACCATGCCCAATCCGTACAGGGCTGCGTCTCTGGACCTGCGCGAGCAAGCGCTCCACCAGGGTCGTCTTGCCGATACCGGCCTCGCCCGAGACAAAAATGATCTGCCGCTCGCCCTGTTGCACCCGCTCGTACCACGCCTGCAACTGCGCCAATTCGTACTCCCGCCCGACAAAGTGAGTTGCCAGTTGCCAGTTGCCAGTTGTCAGTTATCAGTTGCTCAGTAGGAGCCTCCAGCGATTGATGATCGCCTCCTGCCCTCTGCCTACTGGCTACTGGATACTGACTACTGACTACTTGCCCTCTGAACCGATACCCTTGTGTCCCTACTGTCTCGATAAACTGCGGCTTGGCGGTCTCGTCTCCCAGCGCATGGCGAATTTCCCGCACACACACTTTGACTACAGTGGACGAGACATAGATCCCCGGCCATAACTGGGTGAGCAATTCCCTCTTTGTTATCAATTGGCCCGGCCGCTCAGCTAAATACCGCAGCACGGCCAGGGACCGCGGCCGCAGGTCAACCAGTTGGTCGCCGTGCCACAGGTGCTTGACCGTCTCTAAGCAAAACGGCCCGAAATGGAGATCTGCCTGAGCCTCTGTTTGGGTGTCAGTACTGTTTTCATGCCTCATTTGAACCGCCTGAACCGAAATTTGAACCGAATCCTGGCCCTTTCCCCTTATACTTGAACCGGCCGCTCACGTAAGGTTTTCCGGCAAAGTCAAAGTGATCCTCAGAATGGGCTAGTCTTTTGCTTTGGCGATGCGAGGTCGAAGAACAGGATGTACACTTCTTAGTTTGTAGGAGTACAAGGGGAGCAACATGACATCGAAACAGCAGCCCTCATTACCCGCTAAGCGAGCATTTGTCGTGCAAATTCACGCCGACGCGAAGGTCGAGCAGGGACAGTGGCAGGGTCGGGTTGAGCACTTGGTGTCTTACCGAGCCACACGCTTTCAGTCGCTCGAAGAGTTGCTGACCTTCATCGTGAAGGTGCTGAACGAGCCCGAGCCGCAAGAGTAAGTAGCCGCTGACGGGCATGCGCATGCTGACGACCGCAATCTGAACCGATAAAGGGTGTACCTGAACCGGAACAACAGGTACTCTACTCCACGAGCGAGAGAACCGTAGAGACAGAGAAGGGAGACAAGGCTAGAGATCGCCTCGCCTTTTCCTTTCTCTGTCTCTATCTCAAATCTCTGTCTGGATTGAGGTAAGGGTTTTCCAACGAATTCTATTCTGATAAGGAGGGACACTGATGAAACGTAAGCAACAGATAGCGGTCTGGCCGGTCATGATGAGTCTCGTATTGATGAGTACAGGAATAGCCACCGCGCAGGCTCCTAGCATTTCTGGGATGTATGTCTTTCCCAAGCGCGGCCAACCTCCAGAACAACAACAACAAGACGAGATGCAGTGCCATAACTCAGCGGTGCAGATGAGCGGCTTTGATCCGACCGCGCCGTCAAGTGCGCCCCCGCCGCCGAGCCAAGGAGCCCCGGCAGGAAGCGGCGCACGTGGTGCCGTGAGAGGGGCCGCTGGTGGGGCAGCGGTGGGGGCGGCGATGGGGGCGATTGCCGGTGATGCCGGAAAAGGCGCGGCGATGGGTGCCGCCGGTGGTGGCATAGTGGGTGGGGTTCGCGGTCGCAAGTCTGGCCAGGCCCAGCAACAAGCCCAGCAGCAACAAGGCCAACAACAGCAACAACAACTCCTCCAGTCCTATCAACGCGCCTTCAGTGCCTGCATGGACGCGGCTGGATACAGTGTGAAGTAAGTCAATGGTGAAATCGAGCGACAAAGCGATGGGGCTGAGGAAGAAGCTTGTCGCTTAGAAGCTGTTGATAAATTCCTTAAAGGCTGTGAAAAAAGCGAAACCGTGCTTCGACAGGCTCAGCACGAACGGGAAATGCTCACCGCTTCCGGGGGCTCCTCCGTTCGCCCTGAGCTTGTCGAAGGGTGGACGGAGGGTTT
>JACQEL010000800.1 GCA_016200595.1 Deltaproteobacteria bacterium | reverse complement strand
GTCTCCGTTCGTTTAGGTCATTAGGATAGGGATAGTCAGCGTATACGCTCCGTGTCCACTCCAACACGTTCCCGCTCAGATCCATGAGCCCATAGGGCTGGCTCGCCCCGGCTGGAAAACAGCCTACCGCACTAGTCCCGCCAATTCCTGTTTCGTCTGTGTTCGCTTTGTCTGGGTCAAACTCATTGCCCCACGGATAGACCCATCCATTCTCACCGCACGCGGCTTTTTCCCACTCTGCCTCACTGGGCAAAGTCACTTGCCAACCTTCCTGGCGCAGCAGCGTGGCTAGGGGCTCCGGAGTCTCTTCCCACTCCCGTAGCCGTTCTGTTATCCAGTCGCAGAATTTACGAGCTTCGTACCAGGTTACGTACACCACTGGATGATTAGGCAGCCCATACAGGCAGTTTTCGTCTTCGGGCCGATGCCCGCTTTCCTCTATAAACGCGCGAAACTGGGCCACCGTTACCGGGTAGCGGGAGATGTAGTAGCACGGGAGGGTCACTGGGTGTTGAGGTAGTTCGTCATCATCTGCCTGTGGATCGCTTTTCTTGTCGCTGCCCATCCGGAACGAGCCAGCAGAGATTTTTACAAAGCCCAGGAGAGACTCGGCGGGTAGGAACCAGGCATCGGCCCGGAAACGCGGGTCGCCGAGACGCGCCAGAGTGTCGCCGGCACGGGCACGCTGAATAGCCGCAGCAGTCAGAGCAGGATTTATGAGGGCTTCCTTTAAACGCTCAGCCTGCCGCCGGCGCACTTCGGGATGCGGCCGTTCTAGTTCTAATAAGGCTGCGCCTGCGAGTTCCAGTCCGGCCAGTTGACTCTCCCCATCGCCCTTTTGTGTCGAAAGCCACTCCAAGTACTCGCGAGCGAAGCGCGGGTGGTCCGCTTGCGCGAAACCGTAGGTGAGTAAGAAAACTTCTCGCCACCAGGCATCAGTCAGGTGAGTCCGCAAGTGGAGCCAGGCACCTTGCCGTTCTTTGGCAAGCCAGCGAGCCGCGAGAAACTCTTGAAATGTAAGGTGAACGAACTGGAACAGTTCTGCCCTCTCCTCCAGTAGACCACCTCGGTACCGGACCGCTTCCAGGAACTGAGCCAGACTTTCTGGTGGCAGTTCTTGGCAAAGCACTTCACGCACCCGGGCTTCTGGCACAGCCGCTCCAGCTCGCCCTTCTTCGTGCATGGCAAGCGCCAACACAGCCAGCCAGTCGCGCTGTTCTTCCCATGCTCCTCCCCATTCCACCAACTCTTTCCGGACTGGATCATCCGGAATGTACTGTGCTTGCAGGATGACTTTGACGCATGCCTCATACAACTTCGCTCTCTCGCGTGGCAGCTCCGTCTCTCCCCATTTGACGCTAACGACCATCGTAGTCATAAGCGGCGTGCTTACCAACGGAGGCAGGTCACGATCGGTGCGTAGATCATTGATATCTCGGATCGCGCTCATGAGTTCCGCTGTTCGCCGTTCTGCTTCACCAGGGTAGAGTTGACCACACCAGTTCGTCACCAACGCCTGAATTTGGTCGTCGTTCAGGAGCTGAACATCCAACCGCACAAAATCATCGCCAAAGACTGCGTCTTCTCGGTATCCGGCTTCACGTGGTGTCACTAACACATGGTTCCCAGGGTACACATCGTTAACAATATCCTCCACTTGTTGACGGACACGTCCTCGGGCCTCGCGACTCACGACTTCGTCCAACCCATCCAACATCAGCAGACATCCGCCGCCCAGGAGGAGGCGATCGAAGAAATCTTCTGAGATCTCTAGCGCTGGGCTACGCCCTTTGAGGTACCAGGAGATAAACCCGGCCAGTGTTCCAACGCGCGGGTTGCTCAGGCGCTTCTGTGGCGAGGACTCACACAGGCGAACGTATTCGCGGAAATATCGCAGCGGGATCAGCAAAGGTACGAGAGAGGGTTTTCCTCGTGGGAGTTCGACGGGCAAGGCTGCTCCCGCCAACGCAGCAGTGGCCAAAGTGAACGCGAAATGGGCCAAGAGAGTGCTCTTGCCGCTGCCCGCTCCCCCAACAATTGCGATCTTATCTTTCAGGATTAGCAGCTTGTGCAAGGGAACAAGATCGCTATCCTTCTGCCGCGCTTCGACGAGCCGGAGATAAGCGCGAGCCCTATTATCCAGCTTCTCCTCGGCTAACAGTTCTACCTCTTCACGCCGAAGGGGTTGAAACTGCCGGAGGGTTAAAGGCACGAACACCTGGGATAGATCTCGTACTGGTCGGCCCTGGGCCGTCGGCAAGCTTTCCAGGCCGTACAAACGCGCTTTGCGATACGCATTCTGTACCCAACTGAGGTAGTCGTGCAGGACTTGCTGGAAGCCCTTCTCAGTCAGCGCCTTGCGCCCGGGCGAGGCCTGATACACGTGGTAGATGTTACCGTAGACATTCTTGCCCACGACAACACTGCGCCTACCGCCCGCAACTCCGCCATTCGTCGCCACGGCACCTGAACCATGCTGCCCTATGATCCTCTTTCCTCTCGAAGGTTGCTTGGTGCGGCGCATTTCTTATGATCCCTCAACTATTCAGTATGAGTTCTCTTTGGGTCTAGATCTCATTCCTTCTTCGCCCCACCGGCGATGATGTTGCCATGCACATCACCCTTAATGGCAACTCCACCTTGCCCGGCAGCAACACCGCCTTTGCTCGCAACCGCGCCGGAACCGGTATTGACGATAGTATCGTGGCTTTCGCTTTGGGCGCTGCTGAGCAGAAGCTCTCACTCGCCCGCAAACGCAGGCTCGGCTTCCAATACTTTGCGCAGTTGGTTGGCGAAGGCGGATTGATTGAGCTGGTCGTCTGGCTTGACCACCAAATCCGTGACGGCTTCTTCAGCCGCTGGCTTGCCGGTGAACTTGGTCGTGATTGCCCGCCACATCGAGCCTACCGACTTCTCGCCGACAGTCTCGAACGCTTTCTCGCCGGCTTTGACGAGGTAAGGGGAAAGAAAACCAGCAACTGTAGTCGCTAAGGTTAGAGGATCCATGAAGCACCTCCTTACATCATGTCGGTGAGTATCCAGTCTTTCTAGGAGCCGTCAGGTTGCCGGGAATATACCACTTCTCAGCGTTTTCGTCTTGGCAAAAGAGCTTGTGCTACGAAGTGTGACCCACCTGCTACGACCCTCAGTCAGTAGGGTGGGCAGTGCCCACCACAACCGGCGTACCATGACCGCAAGAACGGTGGGCGTTGCCCACCCTACTTCAGACTGAATTTGCGGGATAGAGCGTGGTAATGTCATGCCCGCGAAAGCGGGAATCCAAGCAGGGTAACCTGCAGCTTCTGCTTGAAGTTCCTGGATGCCCGCCTGCGCGGGCATGACGATCACGACCCCATCACAATTACATGGACGAAGTACTAGCCAACGAACTCTTCGCTATCTTGTCATACAGTGCGTCTAATCTAAAGCAGATTGAAGGAAGAAAATTGCCTCACCTCTTTACCCACTACCCCTAGATGCGCTAAACCATAATGGTTTATGGCTTATGGGAAGAGCCATCTGCCATAGAGCGAACGAAGTGAGCGAGCCATCTGCCATAAAGCGAGTGTAACGAGCGAGCTATATGCTATAAGGCAAACGCCACGAGCGCATAACAAGCGAGAAAAGGAGGTATGCAAATGAAATTTGGTATTTTTTATGAATTGTCGGTTCCCCGACCCTGGGATGGGGAATCTGAGCGTAAGGTGTATATGAACGCGCTCGAACAAGTGCGGCTCGCCGATGAACTCGGATTCGACCAGGTGTGGGCGGTCGAGCACCATTTCCTTGAGGAATATTCTCATTGCTCGTCGCCGGAACTGTTCCTCACCGCGTGCGCGATGCAGACGAAAAATATTCATGTCGGCCATGGCATCGTTATCTGCGTGCCGGAGTTCAACCATCCTATCCGTATCGCCGAACGCGCGGCAGTGCTGGATATCCTGTCTGGCGGCCGTCTGGAGTTCGGCACCGGCCGTTCGGCGACCTGGACAGAACTCGGCGGATTCCGCGCCAATCCTGACGACACCAAGAAAAGTTGGGACGAGTTCGTCCACTGTCTCCCGAAAATGTGGATGCAGGAGCGTTTCAGCTACGAAGGCAAATACTTCTCGATGCCGTCCCGCGCCGTGCTGCCCAAACCCTACCAGAAACCGCATCCGCCAATGTGGGTGGCAGTGACCAGCCCGGGCACCGAACTAGACGCGGCCGACCGTGGCATTGGCAGTCTGGGAGTGACGTTCACCACCTTTGCCGAGCAGGAAGCAAAGGTGAAAGAGTACCGTCGGCGTATTCAGAATTGCAACCCGGTGGGCGGGTTCGTCAACAATAAAGTGAATACGGTCAACTTCCTCTTCTGCCATGAGGACGCTGAGACCGGCACCAAGATCGGCATGCGTATGCTTCAGCACTTCAACTATCTGGCCGCACAGCTTGATATGGCTAAGGAAGCGTATCCGACCAAGTCCTATCTTTCGGCCGGGTTGCTCCCGTCTCTGCGGCGGCAGGCCTCGAGCCCGGGTGAGTTAGGCAAAGCCCCCGAGGGCATCGCGATCGGCAACCCCGCGCATCTCGTGCAGGAACTCAAGAAGTGGGAAGCTTGTGGCGTGGACCGGGTCAGCTTCATGTTGAACGCGGCCGAGATCATTCCCCAAGAACAGTTGCTGAACAGCCTGCGCTTGTTCGCCAAGGAAGTCATGCCAGCTTTTGCCGAGGCGCAACCGGCTCGCGCTGCGGCTGGAGGAGGCCGCTAATGCCGCTGTTTGGTAAACAAGATGTGCAGGCTGCGGTTGCCCGGGTGCCGCTGATGAAGGGCTTCGGCACTGAAGCCTGGGAACTGAAAAACGCGGAGATCCTGCATCTCGCCTTCGAGGTCATCGAGGGACCGGCCGAATGGCTGGTCCCGCCGGCGCTGCACCCCAGCATTCCTCCCTATGCCACGCTGGCAGTAGCGCGGTTTCCTACTAGTCCGGCGGGGCCGTTCGCACTGGCGCAAGTACGCCTGGTGGTGCGGGCGGGTATCCGGCCACGCGGGTATCTGCTAGGAGCCTACACGGACTCGGAGCAAGCCGCAGCCGAGTTGCGTACCCGCTGGGGATTCACTCTCGGGCTCGCCACCATCACGCTGCAGGCACGCCATGACCGGGTAATCGGCCAGGTTATGCGCGAGGGGCAAACAATTCTGGACATGGAATTGGAAAACCCCGAGCAGATCGCCGGTACGGAGGTCACCTACCTCGACAATCTCCACTTAGCTCGGGTCATGGAGAACGGCAAGGAAACGCCGGTGATCGTGCAGGTAGATCCCGAGTATGTCTTCCACAATGCTCAGCGTGGCAAGCCACGCCTGATCTCGTTGCAGGCAGACGCCTGGGGAGGTGATAACCGTCTGCGCTGCACTAATCCAATGCACGCGACCTTCAGCCGCTGCGATACCGATCTCCCGAAGTTGCGCTTTGGCATGGACCCCTTAGTGCCAGCGGTCCAGGGCAGCCGGCGCCTAGCGGCATAAGCTTGAGCCACACCCCTCCTGCAAGGGCGTACAGTCGTGCACCCTTGCAGTGGACTAATCTCTCCGCGCGACCCAGACTTGCTCGTAGCCGTAGCGGAATGGCCCACGACGAAAGCCGCCGTACAACGCCGCGACTTTGTAGCCACACAGTTCCAGCAAATAGCGCATCTCGTAGCGATACACGTAACGCAGCGTGAGTGGACTGTACGTTTTGGTGACTACCCTACCCTCGTCATTCAACTCCTCAAAAATGAAATACTGCTCCAACAATTGCCGCTCAGGGTCGTATTGCCGCGTGTCCCACACAATTACCCGATGTCCAGTGTCCGGGTGAATAAATTCACAGTCTTTTTTCAAGGCTGGCCCCAACGGTCCTAAGTGCGCAGCAATGATCTCCAGGCTGGGATCGAAGATATTGAAAATGAGGTGCCCGTCCTCGGTCAAATGCTCACGAATACACGTGAGGGCTTGTCGTTGATCCTTTGGTGTCAATAAGTGCAGGAAAGCGCGATAAGGAATAGTGATAAGCTTGAAGCGCCGGCCGAGCGAGAAGTGGCGCATGTCGCCTTCGCTCAGTTCCACACGGCTCTGGGTATCAGGATGGTACTTGGCCAGCTTCTGCCGCAAGAGCGCGAGCATGGCTGGGGCACGATCCAGACCAACGATACTGACGCCAGACTCCGCAACCGGCAACAGAATGCGGCCGGTCCCGCAGCCGATCTCTAAGACCGGAGAGCCGGCTTTTTGCGCCTCTTCCACATAGAATTGGACATCCCCTTCTACGCCAAGTGAGTAATAATCGTAGAAGGCAGCATCGAGGCGAGCGTATTCCTCCATGTGAGTTTCGCCTTTGCGTGGAAGCTATCGGTCCCGGTCTGGTACGCGGCAATCACGTCGAGGACAACAGGGAGAAGCGTTTACACTCCCGCCCGGGGTTGGATGTTCTGGCGGATCCAGTCGGCAATCGCCTGCGTGCTTATCCCAGGGGTAAAAACTTCCTTCACTCCGGCTTGCTTCAATAAAGAGATATCGTCCTGCGGCACGATACCGCCACCGAAGACGGCAACATCCTCGGCTCCGCGCTCTTTGAGTGCGCTGATTACCGCGGGGAAGAGCGTCATGTGCGCACCGGAGAGAATACTGAGCCCGACCGCATCCACATCCTCTTGCACGGCCGCCTCGGCGATCATCTCCGGAGTCTGATGGAGTCCCGTATAGATCACCTCAAACCCCGCATC
Organism: Deltaproteobacteria bacterium; assembly: GCA_016200595.1. Classification (GTDB taxonomy): domain Bacteria; phylum Desulfobacterota; class Binatia; order Bin18; family Bin18; genus JACQEL01. The sequence continues at coordinate 8,744 of JACQEL010000800.1, read as the reverse complement.
GCGCAGCGCGCGAGCAATAATCTTGGCCCCTCGGTCATGGCCATCTAAGCCGGCTTTTGCCACCAGAATGCGTAATACTTTCTCTTCTGCCACAGGAGTCCTCCGAAAAAGCTATTAGCTATTAGCTGTTAGCTATTAGTTTGAAAAAATAAGAGAGCCTCCGCGTTGGAGCGGCTTTCTGGCTAAAAGCTAACGGCTAACAGCTAATAGCTGAAAATCACAGCCACGCCGGATCACGATACACGCCAAACACGTCGCGATAGACATCGGAAATCTCCCCCAGCGTGCAGTACGATTTGACTGCGTCAATCAGGACCGGCATCAAGTTCTGACCGTTACGCGCAACCGCATGCACGCGGCCGAGTTGCTCGCGCACTTCGGTCTGATTCCGTTCGCGTTTGACTCTACGGATACGCTCGACCTGGTGCCGTTCGACGTCCTGGGCGATCTTCAAGATTTCCATCGGCCGCTCTTCCGGCAGGACATATTTGTTGACGCCGACAATGGCCTTCTCACCGGCATCCAGCTGTTGTTGGTAACGATAGGCGGCGTCGGCAATCTCTTTCTGGGGATAGCCAATGTCGATCGCGCGAATAATTCCACCCAACTCGTCGATGCGGTCGATATAGGCAACCGCGTCCTTTTCCATCCGGTCGGTCAAGGCTTCAATCGCCCAGCTGCCCCCCAGAGGGTCGATGATATTCGTCACGCCACTCTCTTCGGCAATAATCTGCTGCGTGCGCAACGCCACCATCACTGCTTGTTCGGTTGGCAGGGCTAAGGTCTCATCCATTGAGTTCGTATGAAGCGACTGCACCCCCCCCAGGACGCCGGCCAGGGCCTGGATCGCCACCCGCACGACGTTGTTGAACGGCTGTTGGGCGGTCAGGCTGACGCCAGCAGTTTGCGCGTGCGTGCGCAACAGCCAGGAGCGCGAGTTCTTGGCGCCGAATCGCTCTTTCATAATCTTCGCCCACATCCGCCGGGCCGCACGTAGCTTGGCGATTTCTTCGAAGAAGTCGTTATGCAGATCGAAGAAGAAGGAGAGCCGGGGAGCGAATTCGTCGACCTCGAGGCCGCGCTCCACCGCAGCCTGCACGTAGCCAATGCCATCGGCCAAGGTAAAGGCCAGTTCCTGCACGGCGGTCGAGCCAGCTTCACGGATATGGTAGCCGGAGATCGAGACCGCATGCCAGCGTGGCACTGCTCTGGCGCAGAACTCGATCATATCGGTGACGACGCGGACTCCCGGCTCAGGCGGGCAGATCCATTCTTTCTGCGCGATATATTCTTTGAGTATATCGTTCTGAATAGTGCCACCGACTTTACTGAGAGGAATGCCGCGCTTTTGCGCCATGGCGAAATACATCGCCAGGATAACGCTGGCCGAGCAGTTGACAGTCATCGAGGTAGTGACTTTATCGAGGGGAATATCGTCGAATAGGCGCTCCATGTCGTCCAGGGTCGAGACTGATACGCCTTCTCGGCCGACTTCGCCTAGAGCGCGTGGATGGTCGGCGTCGTAGCCCATCAACACCGGCATATCGAATGCGGTGGAGAGGCCGGTTTGTCCTTCGGCGAGGAGGAACTTGAAGCGTTGGTTAGTATCCTCGGGCGTGCCGAAGCCCGCGAACTGACGCATGGTCCACAGCTTGCTGCGGTACATGCTTGGGTAGACCCCGCGGGTATAGGGGTATTCCCCGGGCATACCGATGTCCCGCTCATAATCCCCGCCGTTGGCATCCTCGGGTGTATACAGCGGCTCGACCTCCATGTCGGAGACAGTCGAGAAGCGCGTCATTCGTTCTTCTTGCTTCGGATACTTTTCCCACCACTCTTGCTTGGTCATGCCTTTCTCCCTGTGCGAAAGAAGTCCGTTCAGAATTTGAACCTTATCGTCTCTGGCTTGGGGGGGTCAAGCCGTCCTACAACTCCGTAGGCTGAGCTTCGCAAGCTCAGGAGGTCTTCGGCTGGTGGGCAACGCGACGTTTTTGCCCACCCCACAGCGGTTTTCATTTGAGCGAGGAGATAGACCGTTTTCTCCGTCGTAGGCCGGGATAAGGCCGCAGGCCGTTCCCGGCGTGCTCGTCCATGCCGGAAACGCTCCGCTTATTCCGGCCTACCTTCTTTCTCTCTTCAGGCAAGGGCAAACCGCTGTAGATTCCTTACTCACCCCAAAACTCAGAGGGGCGGTTTATGAACCGCCCCTCCGTTCTTAGCCTTAGCGTCCGGTAAACTTCGCTTCTCGTTTCTCTAAAAATGCTTTCATGCCTTCGGCCTTATCCTCAGTAGCGAACGTCAAGGCAAAGGCTTCATTTTCAAAGCGACAGGCGTTGTCGATATCCATATCGATGCCAGCATTGATCGCCTCTTTGGCCTGCCGAATAGCGAACGGCGGCTTAGCCGCAAGCTTGTGCGCCAGCGTCTTGGCTTCGGTCATGAGGTCAGCCAGTGGGACAACTTTGTTGGCCAGGCCATACTGGAAAGCAGTTTGGGCATCAATCATATCCCCGCTATAGATCAGTTCGCGTGCCCGCGGCAAGCCGATGCGACGAGCCAACCGTTGGGTTCCACCGAAGCCGGGAATCACACCTAAGTTGATCTCCGGTTGGCCGAACCTGGCCTTATCCGCGGCAATAATCAGATCGCAGGCGAGCGCCAGTTCGGTGCCCCCGCCCAGGGCAAAGCCGTTGACCGCGGCTATCACCGGAATCGGTAGTTCTTCTAACACCCGTAACGTTTGTAGCCCGAGGGCGGAGAACGCTTTCCCTTCCAGCACGCTCATCGATACCATTGCCGAAATGTCCGCCCCGGCCACAAACGCCCGGTCGCCCTCCCCGGTAATAATCAAGCAACGGATCGATTGATCCTGTTGCACCTCCGTGAGGCACGCCGCGATTTCGCGCACGGTGGCAGGGTTGAGCGCGTTGAGGCTCTTGGGACGGTTGACCTTGAGAATCCCAATCGCTCCATCTCTCTCGAAAAGAATATTCTCACCCATCATGTGTATACTCCGGATAATTTTCAAACTGGTGAAAGGTTTCCAAGAAACGAATCGTCCCGGTTTTGGAGCGCATCACGACCGAGTTGGTGACCGCGCCACCGTGGAAAAATCGGACTCCTCTCAGATAGTCCCCGGTAGTCACCCCGGTAGCAGCGAACACGACGCTGCCACGTGCCATTTCTTCGGCACAATACTTCTTCTGCAAGTCAGCAATGCCCATCTTGCGTAAGCGGCTGACCTCATCCTGATTGCGCGGACGGAATCGTCCTTGAATTTCCCCCCCCAGGCAGCGCATCGCCGCCGCCGCAATAATCCCTTGCACCGCTCCACCGGTCCCTAAGAGAATATCAATACCAGACTTCTCCCGCGTGGTAGCCAAGGCGGCCGCAAGGTCGCCATCGCTGATGAGCTTGATACGCACGCCGATCTGACGCAGTTCATTCACTAACGCTTCATGCGCACGCCGATCTGGCGCAGTTCATTCACTAACGCTTCGTGCCGCGGACGATCGAGCAGCACCACAACCAGAGTCTCGACTGCTACACCTTTCGCTTTGGCTAAGGCCGATAAGTTTTCCGCTAACGGCTTATCAAGATCCACCACGCCTTTACCGCGCGGCCCGACCGCGAGCTTTTCCATGTACACATGGTGTGGACAGCGGAGAAACCCCCCATGCTCAGCAATAGCGATCACCGAAATTGAGTTGGGTGCACCAGTCGCACAACTCGTCGCGCCTTCGAGCGCATCCAGGGCGACTTCAATATCGGGTCCCCGCCCTGTCCCTAACCCTTCTCCTTCGTAGAGCATAGGGACAGAATCGCGGTCTCCCTCACCGATCACCACCCGAGCATGGAAGTCGATATCGGGGAAGAGTTGATACATGGCTTGTACAGCGGCGGCATCGGTCTCGACTTCATCCCCGTGCCCCATCCAGCGGGCGGAAGCGAGGGCCGCAGCTTCGGTCACGCGCACAACTTCAAGAGCGAGATTGCGATCCATCGTTGCCCTTCCTTCCATTACTAAACCAGAGTCTCTCCATGGATAAATCGTTCCATGATGGTCCAAGCCTCGGGCACAATCACACCGGTTTCCTTAGCACTGGATTCATTGTAACTCACCGGCTTCTGCGTCCCTTGCCTCATATCCTCAGAAGAAAGAATGGCGAACGGCACGGGATCAGGAGAGTGAGTTTTAATCGCTACGGGCGTGGCGTGATCAGGCATCAACAAGACCCGCCAGGCAGGAAAATCACGGAGCCCGTTGAGGATAGTCCCAACCACCTTCGCATCAAAGTCTTCCAGGGCCTGAACTTTCTTGTCGGCGGCTCCCATGTGTCCAGCTTCATCAGTGGCCTCGACATGCAAGAAGAGAAAATCCTTGTGACGCAATGACTCCAGCCCGTACTCGGCCTTGCCCAGATAATTGGTATCGAGAAAGCCAGTAGCGCCAGGCACGTTGATGACCTCTAAACCAGCCAACACGCCGATACCGCGCACCAGATCAACCGCCTAGATCACCGAGCCGTCCAGGCCAAAGCGGGTCTTCAGCGTTGGCACCGCCGGCCGGCGTCCCTGTCCCCAGAGCCAAATTGAGGACGCGGGCTTATGGCCACTTTCCTGGCGGTGCCGATTCACCGGGTGCGCGGCCAGAATCGCGCAGGAATGCTCCATCAATTGGCGCAGATGGTCTGCACCATCACCCTCTGGCCAACAGCCAGCCGTCGACTGGCCGGTGATGTCATGCGGCGGAGTAGTCCGCATTCTCTCTTTGCCGCCATGCCAGACCATGAGGTGACGATAGCTGACCCCGGGATAGAACTCGACCTCGCCTCCCCCCAGTTCGGCATTGATGGTTTTGATTAACTCAGCTGCCTCTGCACTGGAGATATGATCAGCGGCGAAATCGACCATGATCTCTTTGCCGTCCGCGCCGGTCCCCAGGGTCACCAAGTTACAGCGAAAGGCGATATCCTCTGGTCCTAACTCGACACCCATACTGGCAGCTTCAATGGGTGAGCGACCGGTATGATAGCGACGCGGATCGTAACCTAATAGGCTCATCGTGCCGACATCACTGCCTGGGGGATATCCTTCAGGAATTGTGTGGGTAAGTCCGAGGATGCCGTGCGAGGCAATACGATCCATGTTCGGCGTACGGGCGTATTCGAGAGGAGTTTTGCTCCCTAACTCGGCCACTGGCCAGTCGGCCATGCCGTCGCCTTGTAAGACTACGTATTTCATATTTGCCACCTCAGCCGTCAGCTATCAGCTTTCAGCCGTCAGCTCTTCTTTGTTTTTCCTTTGGCTGAGGGCTGAATGCTGACGGCTGAAAGCTTACTGCTACTTCTCCAACACTCTAAAGATTGCGTCGCGTGCCTTATCATAGTCCGCCGGTAACTCTACAGGCTGGTTTGCATAACGCGCAGCCATGTCCGGCAGCTTACCTTCATGGTAGCGCCGCTTGAAATCGGTGAACTTGAGGCCGTGCGCGGTTGAAATCACTACTACTCGCTCAGGTGATTTGATCTGTCCCCGCTCTAGCAATTTGAACAATACCGCCAATGCTACGCCGGTGTGCGGACAGTTGAAGAGACCGGTGCGGTCCGCCAGAGCAACGGCATCGGCTAACTCTTCTTCAGTAGCTTGTTCGACCACGCTATCGAAAGCCTTGAGCACCTTGATAGCCCGGTCGATACTCACCGGGTCGCCGATCTGAATTGCTGAGGCCAGGGTCTCCTGGGCTTGAATTGGCTGGTATGAGGAGAAGCCCGTGAGGAAACTACGGTAGAGTGGATTGGCGCGCTCGGCTTGAGCACAGACCAAGCGAGGCAACCGGTCGATCATGCCGAGATCCCGCATCAATAAGAAGCCACGGCCAATCGCGCTGATGTTTCCCAAGTTCCCACCGGGCACGATCACGACATCGGGCACTTCCCAGTCGAACTGTTGGACAATTTCAATCGAGATAGTTTTCTGCCCTTCGAGGCGCAGGCTGTTCATAGAGTTGGCGAGGTAGATGTTCTCTCGTGTACACAGTTCGCGCACCACACGCATGCAGCCATCGAAGTCAGTATCGAGCGAGAGGGTCAGCGCGCCGTTCGCCATAGGCTGAATCAACTGTGCAGTAGAGACGCGGTTGCGCGGCAGGATCACGATTGCAGGAATGCCAGCGGCGGCGCAATAGGCAGCCAGCGCAGCCGAGGTGTCACCGGTCGAAGCGCAGGCTACCGCAGGGATGCGCGTCACTTCGGCAATCATTTGTTTGACCATCGATACCAGCACCGTCATGCCTAAATCTTTAAAGGAGCCGGTGTGGGAGTTGCCACATTGCTTGACCCACAGATCTTCCAGCCCGATCTGCTTTCCTAACCGCTCAGCCCAGAATAGGTTCGTCCCTCCCTCGTACATGGAGACCACATTGTGGTCTGCTACTGCCGGGCACACCATCTCCTTTTTTCCCCACACGCCACTGCCGTAAGGGTACATCGTGCGACGGTGGCGATCGTCGAACAGCAACTTCCATTCCTCTGCCGAACGGCTTCTCAGGGCAGCCAGGTCATGCTGCACCTCCAGCAGACCACCACACGCAGGGCAGTAATAAATAACCTGGTTGAGCGGGAGTTCGCCGCCGCCACACCCAGCTGCGCAACCGAACCAAGCCCGAAAATGAGAAGCTGGAGGGGAGAGGTCTACAGAGTGAGAGAATGCAGGGTTCGTCATGGTTGTGTCAACTTAACCGCGTAAAACGCGAAACGTAAGGAAGGCTAAAACGTAAAGCGTAAAACGTAAATAAGAAGGAGGGGTGGAGAGGTTACGTTTTACGTTTTGCTCTTTATCGTTCCTTTTTACGTTTTACTTTTTTATAAATTCTCCTCGATGCGGATGAACACCGATTTTCCCTGTACTACTGGTAATTGATCAACTAAGCGGAGAGCATCCTTGAGATTTCGTTCTCGCGCCGTATGGGTACGCATCACCAGTGGGACAGTCTCATCAGCCTCGCTGCGACCTCTCTGGATCACCGAGGCGATGCTGATGGAGTGCTCTCCGAGAATACCAGCGATCGTCGCTAGTACGCCAGGCCGATCTACGGCCATAAAGCGGAGATAATATTCACTCTCTAAATCGTCGATGGAGCGCAGCGGCGCAGTCCGCAGATCATGCCAGCGATACCCGAGCGGCGGCACCCGCAAGCCGCCGGCTACCCCACGGTTGCGTGCGACTTCAATCACATCGGCTAAAACTGCTGTGGCAGTGGGCAAGCTTCCTGCTCCACGACCGAAATAGAGCGATGACCCCAGAGCCTCTCCTTGGACAAAGATGGCATTATAGGCGCCGCCGACATCGGCAAGCAAAGTGCGACGGGGAATCATAGTGGGATGGACGCGTACGTCGATTGCACCGTCCTCGTCTTTAGCGATGGCGAGGAGCTTAATCGTGTAACCGAATTCGCGGGCGAACAGAATATCAGTCTGGCTGAGGTGGCGAATCCCTTCGGTATAGACCCCGGCAAACGGCACCCGCACGCCAAAAGCCAGCATCGCCAGCAGAGTCAGTTTGTGAGCAGCGTCGATACCATCAATGTCAAAGCTCGGATCAGCCTCGGCGAGTCCTTGTTCCTGGGCACGCCGGAGGACTGCGTCAAACTCTTCGCCCTCTTCGCTCATCTTCGTCAGGATATAATTACAGGTGCCGTTGACGATACCGAACAGCGCCCGGTTGCGATCGGCCGCGAGCCCCTCCCGCAGCGTGCGAATGATAGGAATGCCACCGGCCACACTGGCCTCAAACCCGAGGTTGATACCGTGAGCCTCAGCTGCGGCGAAGATTTCTCCCCCTTGCAAGGCCAGCAAGGCCTTATTCGCAGTCACGACATCTTTCCCACGTTTGATCGCCTCTAGGATCAGTGCAGCTGCTGGGTCGGTGCCGCCAATCAATTCGATGACTACTGCAACTTCGGGGTCGTGCACCACTGCCCAGGGATCAGTCGAAAGCCGCGCGCGACCAAGATCAGCGTGCGGCTTGGTATGGATGCTACGGCTGGCAATATGCACGAGACGTAGCGCACAGCCAAGCTTCCGAGTGATAGCAGCGTGGTTGTGTTGCAAGAGCTGGACCACGCCAGTTCCCACGGTCCCTAGACCGATCAGACCGAGCTTCACCTCAGCCACGGCCATGTTTACCCCACACTGGCTTTCTTGATATGGGGGACCGCAATCTCACCAAACGCTTTGCGAATCCCGCGGACCGCTTGGCGCGTACGGTGTTCATTTTCGATGAGGGCAAAGCGGACAAATCCTTCACCATACGGACCAAACCCGACCCCTGGCGACACCGAAACTTTAGCCTCAGTGAGAAGAAATTTCGCGAACTCCATCGACCCCATCTTCCGGAACGGTTCGGGGATCTCAGCCCAGACGAACATCGTACCTTTCGGTTTGGGAATGTGCCAACCGACGCGTTCCAGACCGTCAATGAGGACATCACGCCGTCGGCGATAGCGCTGCCGCACCTCTTCCACATACTCCGGTGGACCATTGAGGGCATGGATCGCGGCAATTTGGATGGGCTGGAAAATGCCATAGTCGAAATAGCTTTTCAGCCGAGACAGAGCCGCGAGCGCCTCAGAGTTGCCGCAGACAAATCCGACGCGCCAGCCTGGCATGTCATAGGACTTAGAGAGGGTGAAAAACTCGACGCCGACCTCTTTCGCTCCCGGCACTTGCAAGAAACTCGGCGGT
>JACQEL010000824.1 GCA_016200595.1 Deltaproteobacteria bacterium | reverse complement strand
GTTTGTGGCGTCTCGGCCGACTGAAACTGCAGCAGCCGCTGCAGATGCTCGGTAATGGGATATAAGGCCGTGTTCTGGTAATAGGGCGAACAGCGAAATTCGATGCGCGTCACCCCCTCGTGCGCAAGCTGGTCTTTGAACTCTTGGACCAGCCGCGATTTGCCAATTCCCGGCTCGCCGCTCAGCAGCACCACCTGGCCTTCCCTCTGCCTGGCTTTTTCCCACCGTTCTCGTAGCAACTCCATCTCGTGCGCACGCCCGATGAGCTGGCACTCAAACAAGCCGGCTACCAACCGCTGGGTAGGGGCACTGAGCACCACAGTGTCGGGTGCGGCCAAGCCCTGTAGCCGTGCGGCAATGTTCGGCGTCTCACCCAAGGCTAGCATTTCGCGCTTCTCACTGCTCCCGATCTCCCCTACTACCACCAGGCCCGTGTGAACGCCGATCCGCACCTGCAAGGGGCGTGGTAACGCCATGGTCGGGAAGGACAGTTGCTGAATTGCCTCGACGATCCCCAGGGCAGTCCGCACCGCCCGCTGCGCGTCATCCTCATGCGCCACGGGATAGCCAAAGTACACCAACAAGCCATCCCCCAGGTGTTGCGCGATATGCCCCTCATAGTGGTCGATGACTGCCGCACTGGTCTGTTGGTAAGCCCGGACCACGTCGCGTAACTCCTCTGGATCGAGCTGCTCAGAGAGGGCGGTCGAGCCCACCAGGTCACAGAACATCACGGTCAACTGGCGGCGCTCGGCTTCTGGTGCTCCACGCCTACCCTCTGGAGGCTTAGTGCTGCTTCGCTTGTTCCCTTTCGTTGTCCGCGTGGCAGGCTTGGCTCGTGTTCTTGCCTGCTGACCACTGGGAACTAAGGCCACAAGGGGGGCAGCACATTTCCCGCAGAACTGAAACCCCGGGGGATTCTCAAACCCACATTGCGGGCAGCGAGGCGTCAGTGAGGTGGCACACTGCCCGCAAAAATTCAGCCCCTCGGGATTCTCAAATCCACAGCTCGTACAGCGCATAAGGTCTCTTTACTCCCCCGCCTCTCCAGGAGCAAGAAGAACGCCTGTGCCCTCACCGTCAGGCGGCAATCTTCTGCGGCGTGCTCGTTCTTCGCCGCACGCCATCGACATACTGCGCACCAGCATACACCGCAGGTAGTAGCTCTGCTCCCTTGAGTCTGCGGAATGTAGACTCTGCCACCTGTAAAATCTTCCAGATCAACGCCGTCGCATTCTCGACTTTCTTGAATCGCTTGGCCGCCGTCGTCCGCAGCCGCACTGTAGCAAAAGGTGACTGCACGATATTAGTCGTCCGGAGGTACACCCAGTGTTCGTGGGGGAACTGATAGAAGGTCACCAGCCGTTCTCAATCATCTGCCAGCCGCTCCGCCACCTTGGGGGCCAACTCGTGGTAGCGAGTGGCGAACTGCGTACGGAGCGCTTCGCATGCTGCCCGCGTCTCGGCATAAGGCATGGCACCCAAGAGAGTACGCGCCTCGGTCTGATGTTTCTTCGGTATCGCGTCAAGTACATTGGTAATGCGAGGGTTCCAGCAGCGCTGCTCAGCGAGCTGCGGATACTGCTCGCCCAATGCCGCCCATAAACCCAGATGCCCATCAGCAATCGTGCACCGCCAGGGCTTGAGCCCCCGTTTGCGTAAGTCGCCTAACATCATTCCCCAGGACTCTTTGGATTCGCGTTGTCCGCTCTCCACAGCTAAGATGACTTTCTGACCGTTGGTCAAAGCGCCGATCATCACCAGGAGTGCGGCCTTGGTGTCTTCTAACCCCGCTTTGACATACAGCCCATCGGCCCACATGTAAACCACTTCCAGGTCATCGAGCCGCCGTTGCTTCCAGGCGTCATACTCTAACTGCCACTGGGTTTTCAACCGCAGCAGCGAGGCAGGGGATAACGGGGCACCCTTCCCCAAGAGGCCGCGTAACGCTAACGCAAAGTCGCCCAGGGCTAGCCCGTGGAGATAGAGTTGGGGCAACAACTCGCCCACCTCCTTGGTCTGGCGCTTAAACAATGGTAACACCCGGCTGACAAACCGCTCGTTGAGGTCACGGACGTGGGGTCGGCGTACGGTGATGATGCCACTCTTCAACGTCAGGTGTCGGGGTTTACCATAGCCATTGCGATATCCTGGGGTCACATCGATAGCCTCTCGCCGCGCCGACTTCGTCCGCCCCAGTAACTCGGTGACTTCTTCCTCCAACAAGGACTGGATGAATCGTTGGACGTGCTCACAAACAAAATCCTCTAAGCGCTCCCACGTGCTGCTCGCCTTCGGCTCTGGTGTGATTGCCCTTGATTTCTCCATGACGTGTCCTCTTTCTCTGCCCGGGTTACAGCCCGGTGGGTTAGGTCACCCAAGAGGATACGCTGCCTAACTCGCGTTCCCACACTTCTGAAGTTACCTCCAGGCTCTGCCTGGGACCGCAAGGGGCGGGCGGCTCTGCCGCTGCACGAGTGGCCGCCGGCAGGCAGAGCCTGCCACTCAGGGCGTACCCGGGCAGAGCCCGGGTACGAGGGGAGCCGTGCAGGCGCAGAAACGGTCTGGGCGCAGGGAACAAACACAGGATCTCCTGCCATTCTCAGCCTCAATGAATTTTCGTCACCCCAGTATTGGGCTGGTCCGCCAGTGCGAGTGGTGGGCACGAGCAGGCAAGCTGCCCGTGGCACCCCGACGGGAGGGTGTTCCCTCTGAATCCCGATCTTGGTGTGTTCCTCATATAGGCGGCAGGCTAAAGCGATTTGCACTTGAATGCGCCTTCGCATGGCGCATCTGTTAGGGCGACCCTTGTGAGCACCCGGGGACAGAGGCCGCCAGCAGGAGGGTGAAACTTATCTTCGCCCTACGAGTAGAATGAGGACATATCCGAATGAAAAGCGCCGTAAAACTGGAGTACGTCGAGGATGAAATCCTCCTTGATGACCTGCCACACGGTTAGATGTGGAACGGACAGAAGCCTTTCTTCTCCTTCGAGTCGGGCGTGCGGATGACGACTGGGAAACGCTATGCTTATTGCCTCGCGTTGGAGACGGCCTCGTCAATCAAGCGGTCGATCTCCTGCCGCTTGCTCTCAATGCTGGCGTGCCGGTCGTCGAGAGCCTGAAGTTCGTCACCGATTTGTTGTGCTAACGCATCTTGGCAGTCTCGGTCGCAGGCGGCGATGAGCATCTGCTCCACCTGCGGCGGGAAGATATTTGGCACGCTGGAGCCGCGCAGTTCGCGCAACACCTGCGACTGAAACATCACCGACCGGAAGAAGAACCACGCAAAGCGCGGATTCATCCTGGCGTTGAAACGCACTCGCATTGTGAAGTCGCTCGCTACTGCGGGCTCGTCGCTGTCGAAGAACGCGACTTTGCCAAGGGCTTCGCCTGAACGGTTGATCACAACATCCCCGCGCCGCAGGCCGAAACGGCGCTGGTTGGCGCCGTAGAACCCTTGCGTGATCTGGTGGCAGTCTTCGAGCGCGATGGCCCGCTGTTTCTTCGTGGCCCCCGGGTGGACGTAGTAAGCGTCGCCCTCCTCTATGAGATCGCCCTTGGTCGCTGTTGTGCCTAGGCGAATGGGGACGGCCACGAACGCCTTTAGTCTTTCGTGCGGCGTCCGCGCAAAGAAGCGCTCCGTCAGCTCAAAATCTGGGTGATGGCACTTCGCAGAGTTCCGGAGCATGAAGCCTGCCGCCATCGTTCCGAGCCCCCGCACAAAGTGGCGCTCCTGCACCTGCTCCTGATGCTCTTTCAGCGGATAGCGAAACTCATCGCAAAGGATATCGTTAATGATTGATTCTGGTTCGCGCAACCGACTGAGAGCGAAATTGATTTCGTTTTCCTGTTTCTCGACCGCAGCCAACAAGGTGGGTTCCAAGTGACTCGGAACCTGCGGAAGCTGGACTTGCATTACGTCGTCCCGATTCAATCCCGGCACAGCTTTACGAAGCGTAAGCGCTGGAAGGTTGGCAGCACGTAGAAGATACGCGAAGAGCTTTGGATTGCCTCGAAATGTTGGGCGGAACCGAACGTAAAACGTTGTGTCGATCGGCCAGCATGGTTGCTCACAGTAAGTTACCATTCCGGCAGCGCCTTTCCGTCCAACTATGACAACTGGCCCCGAAATCAAGTATTCATCATGGTATCCGACTATACCGTTTGAGCCGATGACGGGGAAACCTTCGCCGCTTCGGTCAGCTTCAACCAGCGGTTCACCGTATTCGAGTCTCGCAAGCGAGCCGAACTTCGGGCCACGGAACTTCGCGAAGCGGTGGGATGCTCCAATCGCGCGCGCTGCACACCAACCCTGCCGTAAGCGCCAGCTCACTCGCTGCAACTGTTTCGACTCGGAAGGTCAAGCCGGACTCGCACACGACTGCGGTCAATGAAGTTTCTGTTTGCATGCAAAAGTGCGTAGACACTCCAGGATCGTTTGTGAGTTCTCGGTGTCGATGACGATATGACCGTCGGTGCCGGTCCGGAAGAGGTCGTTGGGCTGGTCTATGCCTTCGGGGTGGCGCGTGCTGCGCTTGTAGCCAACGTGCTTGGCCTCGGCAAAAAAGATGGGGTAGTCGAACTCCTTTCGCGAGGTAACCTCAGCGAAACACCACCATGCGTTGCAGTAATTTTCGCCGCGCGGGTCTTCGGTGTGGTTTAGGTCTGCGGCCTCGACAACGTCATCGTACGTAGCTTCGACGAGAGCCGGCATCTCCAGCTTTGCCGCGTCGGCGGGGTGCTTGTCGCGGAGCAGGCGGGCGAGCATGAACCGCGCGTCCTTTTCCTTTGGGCCAGTGAACGTCGCTAGCGAGTCAGCCGCAGTAAAGGAATCGAATTCCTTAAGCAGCCCATCGAGCCTCTTCTTCAAGGCTGCCTTGTCCGCGCAGGCTTCCGTGAGCTGCGTGCGGCTGAGGCCGGGCAGCGTGGCGGCGATAAGCAGGTTCGTAGCTGCATACCACTCGACTTCAGCCTTGTTCGCCAAGTCGATCAAACCGTTCCTGAGACGATCGTTGGTGAGTACATAAGCGACGATGGCTGCACTGCGGAGCTTTCCGTATTCGCGCGTTGCCTCGCGCCAAGCCTTATCCCACACTTCGACTTCAGCAGGTTTCTTTTTCACCGCGAAGAGGAGGCTTGTCTTAGTTGGTGTGTAGGGCTGAAAGGCGACTTGCGGAAGAGAAACGACCGCCTTGATGAAAAAGAATCGGTAGAGAAACAGGCGAATATAGAGGTTCTCGTTCGTGTCGAAGACTGAGTCAGGGAGGATGACGCCCATCCACCCACCTGGCTTCAGAAGCTGGTAGTAGCGTTCGAGGAAAAGATTTTCGGAGTTCTTGCGTTCCGCGAAAGCGAAGCGCCCGCCGTATTCGTTCAGCGTGCGCGGGTCCTCCTTCAAGCTGAAGGGTGGGTTCGAGACGACGACATCGAACTGCTCGTTGACGGAGAATTGGTAAGGCTCGTTACCCCGTTCCTCGCCGAGGTTGTCCACGCCAAGGAGGTTTGCCGCGTTCTTCTTTTGTGGGCGGTAGCGCGGGAAGCCAGCGAGCCCATCAGCCTTGAAGATATTAGCATTTCCGTCCCCGTGGAGAATCATGTTCACCTTCGTGGCGAGTGCGAGGTCTTCATTGTCCTCGACGCCATAGACGAACTCGCGCGCCCAGCGGTTCTGTATGTTATGGTTCTGCGCGTTCGGCTGAAACCACTCCTGCACGTAGTCCTCGACAATGTGCGACTTGCGCGGCTTTGTCGCGCCGTCGCGAGGGTGGAGGACAGCCTGCGTCAAGAGCTTCATCGCTTCGATAAGGAAGGTTTCGGAGCCGCATGAAGGGTCGATGACGTAGGGAATCTTCGGCGACACACCATTAAGCCTCTCGACAACGAGAATGTCGACTTCGAGCGCGAGGAGGATGAAGCGGACGATGTTCGCGTGGGTGAAGAACTGCCCCTTTTCCTGCTTGAAACCGGTGCGCACAATGGCTTCGAAGAAAACGCCGAGCACATCGTCCTTGTAGCGATTCTCGGTGATGGAGATGCCTTCCAGCTTTTCCATTACGTAAGCGACTTTCTCCGGTTTGAACTTCTCCTTGTTGATAGTGGCGGTACGGAGCGCCTCTTCGTCGTAGCCGAAGTAGTGCTGGAGCGCCTCTTGGTAGAGGCGGTTCACCTTCGCCAGAATCTCCTCGGCGGTCTCCGTCATGCCGTCTTTAAGCTCGGTCTGGAAGCGGTAAGCGTCGCCGGGCTCGGTGATTTTCTCATCGTAGATTTTTGCGATGAACATCTTCAACAGGTTGGTGAAGACGTCGGTGTCGCCCATCTTCGCGCCGCCCCAGAGACGGTTGTGAAAGTCTTTTTGCAGACGCGTCAGTTCCTCTCGCGTGAGATCAGTGCGAAGGTCAGTCCTGCCTTTGACGTATTTGGTTTTGCGAACGGTGCCGTATTCGGAAGGG
>JACQEL010000823.1 GCA_016200595.1 Deltaproteobacteria bacterium | reverse complement strand
CGTGATCTCCACGTCCGCGGCAAGCTCTGCTGCCTTCCCTTCTTCATTGGCCACTGCTGCCGACTGTGAATCACACGCAATAGTTCGATCACCTCTCCCTGCAGGCGGTAGGGGATCAAATACGAGGTCTGACTAATAACCAGCTCTCGCGTCCCTGACAGCCGGCCCAGCCGCCCCATCTGTGGATGGGCTGCCAATTGGCCCACAGCCTTGAGAATCCGAGTCGCTACACTACTAGCGGCCAGCGGATCATCCCGCTCAATATAGCGGCGGATCTGTGCCAAGTCACGAATCGCTGCATGCGTCCAGACGATTCTCACAGTGGCGGCTCACCTTCGTCCTCTGTGCCCCACTGTGCTAGCCACTGCGCGACCTTGTCGTGCGCCACGACCCGCCCGCTCACCGCGTCGGCGAGTCCGGTTGCCATAGTCTGCAGGAACTCCTGTCGCTCCTGCAGCTCATCGTAAGCCTCCGGTGACAATACAACCGCTGCCGGGTGCCCGTTCTGCGTGATGACCAGGGGGGTAGCCGTCTGCTTGAGTTCTCTGAGGAGGCGGGACGCCTGGGCTTTGAAGACCCCAAGTGGAACGATTCCCTCCGAGACGCGAATCGCTTTCATAGAGTTGCTCCGTTCAAAGACTATAAACGGATCTGAATTTAGTCCAATTGTAACTCCAGAGCAAGCCTAGTAGTCTGTCAATGTGAATTTGCGGGGTACTGTCATTCTGAGCCGGAGCGCCGCGGAGGCGAAGAATCTCGCTCTACTAAACCGAACGGCAAGAGATTCGTACACGCACGCCTCCGAGCCTGAATGCCGTAGCGTGCGCTATGCGCACGAAAATAGCGGCGTGCAAAGCAGACGTGCGCACAGCGCACGCTACCCCGAGTGTCCCAACCTCATGCATCTTGGTTTAGCTACTGAACATGAGATTCTTCGGCCGGAGTTTATCCTGAGCCCTTCGACAAGCTCAGGACAGGCTCCGTCGAAGGAGCCTCAGAATGACAAACCCGCAAAATTATTGCGTCGGACCACTAGTGATCCAATTTTGTGGGATGGGCAGTCTTATCTAGGAGGGGCCTCAGCGTAGCCGCATGAGTAGCAAAGTCGAAGTGCAGGCTCTGTGGGTAAGGAAATATAATGGTCATTCCCTTCTACTTGTACCGCCTGCTTCATTTCTTCTTTTCTCTCGTCCTTGGGGAATTCCTGTTCCTTGCCATGCTGCCAGCGGTAATCCAGGCCCAGATCACTCTAGACGGCTCCTTAGGCCCCAAAGGCCCGCTCACTGGCCCCAACTACAGCATCGATGCCAAGGTCGGCCAATTGCGCGGCAACAATCTCTTCCACAGCTTTGGTCAGTTCAATGTCCACACTGGCGAGAGTGCCACCTTCACCGGCCCCTCTAGCGTGGAGAATGTCATCGGGCGCGTCACCGGCGGGCAGCAGTCCCTCATCGATGGCCAGCTCCGCTCCGAGATGCCCAAAGCCAATCTGTACTTACTCAACCCCAGCGGCGTGCTGTTCGGGCCTAATGCCACGCTCGATGTACCTGGCTCCTTTCATGTCAGCACGGCTGATTATCTGCGCATGGCAGATGGAGCGAAATTCTCCGCTAATCTGTCACAGGACAGCGTACTGACCTCAGCACCGCCAGCAGCTTTTGGCTTTCTGAGCAGTAATCCTGCCCCCATTTCTATCCAGGGCAGTTCTCTCAAAGTGTCCGAAGGTAAGACTCTGTCAGTAATCGGCGGGGACATCCAGATCACGGGGGGCAGTCTGTCTGCTCCACACGGCCAGATCAACCTGGCCAGTGTGGCCTCCGCGGGAGAAGTGATCCCCAGCGCCTCGGAGCAAGGCTCAGACCTGCAGATGGAAGGCTTTAGCCGTCTGGGCAAGATCGAAGCTTCGCAAGGGGCTCATATCAACACGGATGGCGAAGGAGGCGGGAGTGTAGTGATTCGCGGTGGCCGCTTGGTGGTAGACAACGCCACCATTAGTTCCAACACGCAAGGGAACACGGATGGGGCACGTATAGGGATAGATGCCCAGATAGCCGAAGATGTGGTCATCACCAATGCAGGCCGCATAGAGACCACGGTTGCTGGGGCAGGGAACGGGGGTGATGTATGGCTGACGGCGGGCAGTGTGGACGGCAGTGGAAGCGCTACGATCGGGTCCACTACCTCGTCAGACTCCACAGGCAATGGGGGAAGCACTGAGCTGAAGGTCAAACAGCTCAAGTTAACTGACGGTGCGCGGATTGACACCAGCACGAGTGGTCATGGACGAGGAGGAACGCTGACCGTCACTGCGTCCGATTCCGTCTCCATCTCCGGGCGTAATAGCACGGGCGCTAAGAGTGGCCTGTTTAGTAATGCCTTAGGCAAGGGAGATGGAGGAAAGGTTTCCGTCTCCGCGCCCACGCTGACAATGTCGGACCGAGGGACTATAGACGCGCACACGGCGGGCGACGGCAATGCGGGTAATGTCGAAGTGCAGGCGGGCACGCTCACTCTCACAGGTGGGGCGCAAATCCAAGCCCGCTCTGGAGTTGCTGAGTTCAAACAGGGAGTTTTCTCCCCGAGCGGGACCGGCGGCCCGGGCCGGGGCGGGGATGTAACGGTCCATGCGACCGAGTCCATCGCCATCGCCGGGGGTGACAGCGATGGCAATCCGAGTGGGCTGGGGAGTACAACCGTTAATAAGGGCGATGCCGGGCAGCTCTTGGTCTCAACACCCCTGCTGCAGATAGATGGGGGAGTCATAAGCGCCAGTACCCTAGGCGATGGCAATGGGGGCAACATTGACGTGGAAGTGGGACGGTTAACGGTGATGGGAGGCGCGGTGATCGGTAGTAATGTAGGGATTAGAAAGTTTATCACTAATCCTTTCTCTATTCTTTACACCGGCGGGCCGGGGCGAAGTGGGAACGTAACCGTCAATGCCACCGAGGCGATTTCCATCGTCGGTTTTAGTGCCCTGAGCACTATCACTTGGGGCAAGGGAGATGCCGGGAGGCTATCCGTTTCAGCCCCTGTACTGCTGATAGACGGTACAGGGATAGCCGGCATAGGGAGAGCCGGAGGGATACTCGCTATTACTTTCGGAGAGGGCAAGGGAGGAGACATCGACGTGCAAGTGAGGCAGTTAATACTGCAAAACGGAGATGCAATCTCTAGCGCTGTCGGGACTCTCGTGGCCAACCCAGATGGGAGTTTCACCTTCATTGGTGTCGACAATTCGGGCCACGGGGGGAACATCACCATCCATGCCACCGAGTCGATTTCTATCTCCGGTCAGACCCAAGGTAAGGAGAGTAATATATTCACCAACGCGATAAAGGGGAGCGGGGATAGTGGGAACATATTCATCTCAACACCCGAGTTACGGCTCACAGATCATGGAGCCATACGTGCTGGTACTTTTAGCAAAGGCAATGCAGGCAACATCAGGCTGGAGGTCGGCAGGTTAACGGCAGACTTCGGGGAGATCGGTAGCGGGACCGCGGGCGATGGCAATGGAGGGAACATCGAGGTACGGGTAGGAACGTTAACGGTCAGCAATGGGGGCGCAATCTTCACCTCTGCAGGAGGATTTTTCGCCACCGGCGGCCCGGGCCGTGCAGGGACTGTCACCGTCATTGCCACAGATTCCATCTCCCTCTCGGGTCGTGGCATATTTGGCCCGAGTGGTCTGTTTACCGATGCGGTCAAGGGCAGTGGGGATGCGGGCCACATCTTCGTTTCCACACCTATCTTGACCATGAGCGACGGGGGAGAAATCACGTCAGCTTCCTTCTCTGAAAGTACGGGCAATGCCGGAGGCATAAAGGTGGAGGTCGGCAGGTTAACGATGAGCGGTGACGCAAATATCTCCAGCCGTACAGAAGGTCTAGGACAGGGCGGCGACATTCACGTACAGGCAGGGCAGATTGAGCTGACCAATAATCAAGCGGCGATTACGGCCAGCAGCTTTAGCTCAGGCAATGCCGGCAATATTACGATTCATGCCGATGACACCTTCCGCAGCCGTAACAGTACAGTCAGCACTTCATCCCTTCACTCTGGAGGTGGGAAGATCGATCTGTCAGCCGGTCAGATCGTCGAGTTGGTGGATAGTCAGATTACTACTACCGTGCAGGGCGGGGCCGGCGATGCCGGTAACATCACTATCGATCCCCACTATGTCATTCTCAACAACAGCCAGGTCATTGCCCGAGCAGTCGAAGGCAATGGCGGCAACATCCATATCGGCGCCGATGTCTTTATCGCCTCGCCTGCCAGTGTAGTGGATGCTTCCTCACAGAAAGGGATCAGTGGGACGGTTGACATTCGCGGAGTGGTCAACACGCTGAGCGGGAGCTTATATCCCCTGCCGCAGGAATATTTACGGGACGCCGCGCTGGTGGCGGACCGGTGTGCGGGGCGACGACGCGAGGGGCAGGTGAGTAGCTTTGTGGTGAGCGGGCGGGCGGGGATGCCGCTACAGCCGGGCGGGATATTACCTAGTCCGTTGTATGACACTGGCCAGGTGAGGGCGCAGGGTGGGCTGGGGAGTAATGAGGGCCGTCAGGTAGTGTGGCAAGAACTGCCGCGGATTGCACTGGAGGGGGGATGCAAAAGGTAGGAGAAAAGGGTGAGCCCTTCGACTTCCCCTTCGACAGGCTCAGGGTACGCTCAGGACGAACGGAATTAAAAACGCAGAAGAGGAAAACCCGTTCGTGCTGAGCGTAGGCGTGAAGCGCCGAAGTCGAAGCATGGACGCGATAGGCAGCAACGATAAGAGGTACGCCCTTCGACTTCGCTTACGCGTAGCCTGTCCTGAGCGTAGTCGAAGGGCTCAGGACGAACGGAATTAAAAACGCAGAAGAGGAAAACCCGTTCGTGCTGAGCGTAGGCGTGAAGCGCCGAAGTCGAAGGGCTCAGGGCGAACGGGGTCGGGTTTGCATCCGCACAGATTCTGTACAAGTGCCAAGTTGGCTCATAGACAAAACCCGTACTCGGGAACGAATTTTTGGAGTGCGCAAGCCGTGCTTGCGCCTTTGCTGCCCACAGCCATGCTGGGGGCGTTTAAGCCGGCGAAGCATGGCTTCGCCAGGAGAAAGCGGGAGCATGGCTCCCGCACTCCAAATCAGAACAGCGCACCATCCAAGAGCAAACTGATATGAAATACCTCCCGTTTTTCCGTTTCCTTCTCTGGAGAGTTAGCCTCCTGTTCCTCGTGCTCTGGAGTCCCGTGCTCTTCCCCACTCCAGCCTTCGCGGATTCTACACCTGCCTTCACAAATGCCTCACCAGAAGAGCAGATGACGGAAGGTCGAAACGCCTTCCAGCAGGGAGATTTTGAACAGGCAGTGCTGCACTGGCGCGAGGCTGCCCGCCTGTATGAGCAAGCGGCACAGCCCGGGCAACAAAGTGAGGCTCTGACACACCTGGCCCAGGCTGATCAGGCGCTGGGTCAGTACCAGGAAGTCTTCTCTAACCTCAGCTTAGCTTTGGCGCTGGCTAAACAATCAGGCGATCAAACGCAGACCGCCTCGGTTTTGCACAGCCTCGGCAATGCCTACCTCGCTACCGGGTCGACAGACAACGCCTATCGGTCGTTCAACGAAGCCCTCGACATTGCCAAACAGACGCAAACTTCGGAGCTTTCAGCGGCCATCCTGAATGACCTGGGCAATCTCTACACGGTGCAAAAAAAGTACCCGGAGGCGTTGGCCGCCTACCGAGAGAGCCTGACACTGGCGCAGACCGCCGGCAACCAGGCATTGGTTATGAGAGCACAGATCAATGCCGCAACCGCTTCCCTGCAGAACGGGCAGTATCAGGAGGCCAAGACGTTGCTCGACCAAGCTGCGGACCAGAGCCAGAGGCTTGAGCCGTCCCATGACACAGCTTACGGATTGATCACTATTGGTACGACCTACCGTACCCTTCACTCCCACCTCCCCGACTCTCGCAGCGCCCTCTCGCAGCGCGCCTTTAGCGTGTTGAGTGAAGCCGCGCGGATCGCTGAGACTATCAACGACCAGCGCGCGACCTCGTACGCCTGGGGATACCTGGGTACTCTCTACGAGGACGAACGCCGGTATCAGGACGCTCTACAGCTCACACAGCGAGCGACCTTCGCCGCCCAGCAAGTGAATGCCCCTGAATCGCTGTACCGTTGGCAGTGGCAGACCGGACGTGTGCTCAAAGCGCAGGGACAGCTAGAGGAAGCAATCACGGCATACCGTGGAGCAGTTTCTTCTTTACAGGCTATCCGTCACGGCATGTCCATTAGCTATGGTGGCGCGCAAACGTCCTTTCGTGAGTCCGTCGGCCCGGTGTACTTTGAGTTGGTTGACCTCCTCCTGCAGCGCGCCGCCGCGCTCCCACAACCTGAGCAGAATCAACCCTACCTCAGGGAGGCGCGAGAGACGGTGGAATTACTGCGGGCGGCTGAATTACGCGACTATTTCCGCGACGACTGTGTCGATGCCGCCCGGTCACGGGTTACGAAGCTTGATGTCGTGTCGCAGACGGCGGTCGTGGTGTATCCCATCATCTTGCCTGATCGGACGGAATTGTTGGTGAGTTTGCCGGGCGGGTTGAAAAGGTTTTCGGTGCCGGTCAGCGCAGCCACCCTGACACAAGAGGTCAAATCCTTAAGCTACAAAGTAGAGAAACGAACCACGCGGCAGTACCTCCCGCACGCGCAACGTCTGTATGACTGGCTCATTCGTCCCTTGGAGCCAGACTTAGTTGCCGTCTCGGCCGATACCTTGGTCTTCGTGCCCGATGGGCCGCTGCGCACGATTCCCATGGCGGTGCTGCACGATGGCACCCAGTTCCTCATCAGCAAATATGCGGTGGCGACCACGCCAGGACTCGATCTGACCGATCCCCAGCCTCTCAGACGGGAAGATACGCGGGTGTTGGCCGCGGGCCTGACCGAATCCGTGCAAGGCTTTCCTGCCCTGCCTCATGTCGCTTCGGAACTCCAAGCCGTACAGCACCTCTACGGCGGCCACCCACTGCTCAACAACAGTTTCCTCACCGCCAACGTCGAAAAGGAGACGAAGGAACAACCGCTCTCCATCGTCCACATCGCTTCTCACGGCTACTTTGCCGGTGAGGTAGAGAAGAGCTTTGTGCTGACCTTCGATGACAAACTCACGATGGACCGCCTGACTCAGGTCGTAGGAGAGTTTCGCTTCCGAGATAGGCCCCTGGAGCTACTCACCTTAAGTGCGTGCGAAACCGCGGCTGGCGACGATCGGGCGGCGTTAGGTTTGGCCGGCGTGGCAATTCAGGCCGGTGCCAGAAGCGCGGTGGCAACTCTGTGGACGGTGAACGACGAAGCGGCCTCAGTCCTGGTGGCCGAATTTTATCAGCAGTTGCACGACGCCTCGGTGTCACGCGCAGTGGCTTTACAGCGCGCGCAAAACAAACTGCTCGCTGACCGACGTTACCGACACCCAGCGTACTGGTCTCCATTTTTACTGCTCAATAATTGGCTGTAAATCTGGCTATTGGCTCTCCAGCGGTTTGCACTTGAATGAAGAGAGAAAGAAGGTAGGCCGGAATAAGCGG
>JACQEL010000822.1 GCA_016200595.1 Deltaproteobacteria bacterium | reverse complement strand
CGGTAGTGCGATAACCGCCGCCTAGCTCAACGATGGCGATGCACTGACCGCTGCCATTTGTTCCCGTCGGGAAGTCATAGAGCTGTCCCACTTGCGGAGGAGTATAGGAAAGGCCTTCGGTGTGAGGCTGGAGGCCCCGCCCACTGCCGTTGAGGATTCGTACATGAGGATGGGTCTGCGGGCGGTTATCGAGGCCAAAGACGCCCTCGATGAGAGGCGCCAGATCGTCTGGCACGTGGACGGAGCCGGTCCGTCCGCGGTAAGCGCCTCCAGGATGTTCATACTGTGCCAAATAGACGCCAAAGGCCGTGCTGAGGGCTGCCACTGTCCCTGACAGGACGACGCGGCGCTGCGCGGGGGTGACTTCAACAACATCTAAGCCGTGCTCGTGGGCAAACTCCTCCACCTTTTCCATCTCGGCAGGATCAGCGCCATAGGCTGAGGCAAACTGTTCGCGGCTCAGGTGCTGACGCTCAGACGGGCGGCGGGTATTGACCTCCTCAATCATGGCGGTGAGGCCTTTGCTTGCATTAGCAGAACGGCGACGCACCATGACTGTTACCAACAGGCGCTCGTTCGGGTCGGCCGCTCCCACCATACGGGCGCCAGGAAGCGCAGCCCGTTCACTGCCAGGAACAGGAATGCGATTTCTTGATGATGCCATAGTATTTTCCTCCTATGTCTCTCAAGGCGTGAAAAACGAGGGCACGATTGTGCCATTGGGCACTGAGATATGGTGGAACGGACCTGCGTACCGATGAGATCGGCGGCATCAATTTACCCGGTCTTCACGGCGGGCAGATTCCGGCAAATTCCCTTGACAGAGGCAGAACAACGGTTTACGCTCCTGCTGATTTTAGGGAGAGGGTTGTCGGCATGAAGGCTATTCAGGACGCATGGAATGTTGTACTCGCCGGCAACTGGAATCTGGCTATTTTTAGTCCAAATTGGCTTAGCAAAAATCTCTTCCATTCAGAATCTATCACCATCGAGTTTCCACAGCGCGAGTATTGTTAGATACCTGCTCCAGGTTTCGCGGCCGTTTCTCTACATGCACCTCATGGTTTACGGAAGAGTAGCTTGCGGTCAGAATGTGTTATCAGGCCGGCAACTACTGACGTTTACAATCATCTAAACACCGGCGATGCGATCGTGAATCTCTTTACGAGTGAGGAAACAAATGCGCCCCTTTGATAAACAATATTTTAGCTTATTGAGAGAAATGGTCATCTCTCAATTTAAGCTCAAAGATCAAAGTACCTTTCTCGGCTTGGTGTGGAGCCTTTTACATCCTTTGCTGATGTTAGGCGTCCTGTTTGTTTTTTTTAACTTAGAGATGGGAAAAAACGTAGACCACTACCCCCTCTATCTGCTCATAGGCCTCGTTCATTACACTCATTTTGCCACGGGCACCAGCGCTGGAATGACAGCTCTTGCCGCTATGAGAGGCTTAACTCGGGATGCTGTATTTCCCAAAGAAGTGTTAGTGATAGCTTCTGTAGTTGTCACTTCCATCGAATTCATTATTTCTTTAGTGATTTGTGTGGTGATCGCCTTTTTCACGAGCGTAAAATTCTCCTGGGCTAGTACGCTATTACCGTTAGTACTGTTGCTCCAAACTACGATGGTGCTGTGGATTTCTTTGATTCTCTCTTGTTGCTACATTTTCTTGAAAGATATTAATCATATTTATCAGGTTTTTTTGCGCCTGCTCATGTTCATAACTCCGATTTTTTATGACACGAGCTTTCTCGGCAACGGCATAGCCAGATATATTGTCCTCCTGAATCCCCTCATGTACCCCATCAGTTTTACGAGAAATGTCATAATTGAGGGAGAACCATTTCCCGCGAGGTTGTTTATCATGTTCGGAGCTGTGAATGCACTTTTTACCTATTTTAGTTTACGAGCGTTCAGGAGGTGTGAAAGCGTGTTTGCTGAGCGGATATAATCTCTCCGCGTGAATATGGGTTACAGCAATAGACTCAGCTCGGCAATGCAAAACATGAATTATATAATACAAGCCCATCATCTCTGTAAAATGTTTCCAAGAGAAAGGGACTTAGTAAGCGCCTATAGATTGTTGCGTAATATTTTTACTAAACACCCTAGTCACGTTGAGACTTTTATCGCTTTAGAAAATATCGACATTGACGTCCTGAGAGGCGAAAGAATCGGCCTCATCGGCGATAATGGCGCCGGGAAGACGACTTTGTTAAAGGTGATTGCCGGCTTGTACAAGCCCAATACAGGAAAACTCTCGGTCAATGGCACGGTGACGCTGCTGGCCGGTTTAGGTATCGGCATGCTGGAAGAACTGAGTGTCCGCGAGAACGCTATCCTCTATGGGGTAATCTATGGCGTGGCGCGGGAGGAGATGGTGAGAAATTTGGACGAGATTCTCGCCTGGGCAGAGTTGCAAGATTTCGCCGCGGCCAAGCTGAAAACTTTGTCATCGGGTATGAGGACCCGCTTAGCTTTTTCGGCGTCACGGTACATTGACAGAGATATTCATCTTTATGATGAAGTGTTAACCGCGGGTGATAAGAATTTCATCCAAAAGTGTGAAGCGGTGTTTGAAAATTATAAAAGTACGAATAAGACTTTTATCGTTGCGTCACATACTCTTGGTTTTGTCAAAACCTTCTGTACCAAAGCGCTCTGGTTACACAAAGGACGGCAAATGGGCTTCGGTGACGTGGACGCGATCTTGGCGCAATATCAGGAAACAAAGGCGAAGTAGTTTAGTATGAGGCAAAAAATTCTTTTGGAACGAATCAAAGTAAGCCATTTACAGCGTCTAACAAAACGACTGTCATTCTGAGCCGCAGGCGAAGAATCTCAGAAAAAGACGAGACCCTTCGCGGAGTTTATCCTGAGCGGAGCCGAAGGGCTCAGGGTGACACAATGCGGTTTTGTTAGGGGTTCTTAGCTGCGACGTTGTTGAATGAACTCGACGAGGGTCTGGCAGTTCTTTTCTTTGTTCCGTCCCAAAACAAAGCGGTAGGCCGGAACGCGAGCAAGCAGGCTTAGACTATTGTACACACGTGAGGCAATCACGCCAGTTTTGCCCAATAAGTCCGATAGCCCTCTTTCCAGCAAAAACTCTAACCCCTGATAGACGCCCAAGCCGACTATCAGATACTTCACCAGCGCTTTAAATGCGCGATGGCGCGCGAGCGGGACGATTTCTGACACATCCCCAAGGTTTCGCTCGCCCACCAAAATCAAGCTCGCCTTGACCGGCTCACTCAAGCGGTCTTTGAAATATTCGATGTCGATTAGCGTCTTGGGATCAAACTCCATGCGATTCACGGTGCGAAGATACTGGGGTGGAATTCCGGTGTTGTGGTCGGGGTGAACTCCGAGACGCAGCGGAAACGGAAAGATACGACCGTGGCGATCAATCAGCGGCGTGTCTTCACCCAAAAGGAAGAAGCCCGGTTGGCGCATAAGTTCGAGCGCCATCGTGCTTTTTCCTCCTCCGGATGGGAGAAGAAGAAGGATACCCTCATCGTTGTAACTCACGCCTAAGGCATGCACGCGGTGCATCCTGCGACTATCCAGATATTGCCCAACGGTCGATAAGATAAAGAGGAACGCAATCTCATGGACGAGATCATGGTCCATGCCGTAGATGAGGCAGCGTTTGTCCTGGCGGTCAAACACCGCCAGCCCCTGGCCAAAATAGTCGACGTAAGTGACCTTCCCATTTTGAAAACAGACGTTTCGCGGCGTGATTACAGAGGCGGGCATAGGCGGAAGCTCCGCGTAGGGAGGAGGAAGCCGACACATCTCCACTCGCACCTGTCCATTCGCTGAAGGTTTACTAAAATAGGCGAAATGCCGCCTAACTTCCTCCACTAAGTCGGCACTCGGACTGCTTACTTCGATGGTGAGACCATAAAAGTCGAAGCAATTCTTCATAGAAGCCTTGGAACAGTCGATTTTGCTATGCTGAGTCGCTAAACCAGGAGGCAAGAGATTGGTCCACACGACCCTAGCGCCTGTCCACCGTAGGGGCGAAGCATTTGCGTGTCAGGCGTCCCACGGCGGTGGGCTATACAGGGCAAATGCTTCGCCCCTAGCCACGCAGCTACGATCAGTGGCCTAATATCGTGCATTCCAGTTTAGCGGTATCCTAGCTGACATCTTAGATCGTTGTTCAATAGCATATTCCTATTTCTGCTACTACATTACTCAATTCCGGACTTGACCTCTTTCCTCCATTCTTGATAATTGCATTCTGCGGAACGGCTTCGCCTCTACATACCCCACCGGGCCGCGCGTCTGCGCTGGCGTGGTTATGTAGCTTCCGGTCTTTAGTCGTTATACGTTTCGAGTTCTTGTCTATCCGAGTTTCAGCTATCAAGCCGTTGGAGACGGCGGCCAAACTCGCAGAGGTGTGCCGATAAGGAAGAGTGTCAACAATCAGAAAGAGCACCATGCAAGAGAGATCTTCAGCCAAATCTGCGGACAGAGTGGACGCCTTGAACTGGCGAGCGCCAACCCTCCGGATCCGCTTTGGAGCTCCTCTCCTTTCGCTGGCACTCTTTACGCTGTTGGTGGCGGTCTTCGCCGCCAGCCCGGTAACGACCCCGACCGATTCACGCTGGGCCGTCCACACCGCTATGAGCATCGCCAAGGGACACGGTGGCGACCTGAGTGAGTATCTCGCGCTCATCGAGAAGCACAACAACGACAACATTGAGTACCCGGATGGCCGACCCCGCAACATTTATCCTATTGGGCCGTCGCTTCTGGCCGTGCCCGCCGTCGTCGTCAGCGCCTGGCTCCGCCCGGAATGGGCGGAAGGGTTGCGGTATGACATGCCAGTCCAAACCGAGCAGTTCATCGCGAGCCTCGTTGGAGCCGCCGCCGGCGTGGTTTTCTACTGGGTTATTCTTTCCCAGTTTCAAAGTCAGGCGATCGCGTTGGCCTCCACTGCCATCTTCTCCTTCGGCACCTCGATGTGGTCGACGGCAACGCGGGCGCTCTGGCAGCACGGTCCCTTGGTCCTGATGTTGGTGATTGCCATGCTGCTGCTGGTTCGAGCGCGTCAGCGACCACAGTTGGTTCAATATCTGGGGCTTCCGGTCGCGATGGCCTATCTCATGCGCCCGACCGCGATTGTAGCGATCCTCGTGTTCAGCACGTACGTGCTGTTCCTTCATCGTCCCTGGTTCGTTCGCTACTTATGCTGGGCGATGCTGGTTGCAGTTCCGTGGCTTGGCTTCAATCTCAGAATCTATCACCATCTGGTCCCCGCCTATTACCATAACAATGCGTTCTCTGGGCAAGCGCGTTTCGTAAGCGGGCTGCTGGGCAACCTGTTTAGTCCATCCCGCGGATTGTTCGTGTTTTCGCCGGTGCTGCTTTTTGCGCTGAGCGGATTCGTGCTCGCGCTGCGCGATCGAGAATTGCGCCCACTAACGCTCGCCTATGGGGCGATCATTGCCGGGAATTTGATTATCATTGGTGAGGCATGGATGTGGTGGGGGGGCCACTCGTACGGACCGCGCTTCATGACGGATGTCGTTCCGTTTCTCGTATACTTCACGGCTTTCAATTTTCGCTTGCCGGAAACGTTCCGGCACCGTACGCAGGTCACGGTTTCCACTGTCATCGCCGTGCTAGCGCTGGCAAGCGCGGCGATTCACGCGCAGGGAGCGTTGCGACGCGCAACGTGGCAATGGAATGCAAGTCCGATCAATATCGACGAGGCCCCCACCCGCGCCTGGGATTGGCGCGATCCACAATTCGCCAGGACCGAACCAAAATGACGACCTTGGGCCGGGATCGGGCACGTTCCGGCGCGGCAAGCTATCCTGCACAGGAACTTGCCAGTGCCTCAGTGACAGCACACGCCTCTTCATGCCGCGTGAGGATCGCGGACGTCATAGAAACGAGGTTGCCGTGGCTGTTTCTTAGCTACGCACTGCCCGCCGTCGTCGTGCTCTCGATCATCATGGCGCCTTTCCAGGTCGCTGACGAATTGGCGCATATCGAGCGCGCCGATCAGATAAGCCGCGGCAAGATGATTTCGGATCGTACCGGCGGCGCCATCGATGCTGGCTGGGACCTGCTGGAACCGGTCTATCACAGAATGTGGTTTCATCCGGAGGTGAAGCAGACCGTTGTGCAGGCCCGCGAGACCGGCGCCATCCGCTGGTCGGAAGTCAAGGAGTACGTCAACTTCCAAGATACGGCGCGCTATGGGCCGTTTCTCTACGTACCCCAAGTGATCGCCGTGTTGTTCGGCCGTCTGGCTGATTTGCGCCTCATCCAGACATTGGTGGCAGCGCGCCTGCTCAACGGCTTTGCCGCCTGTGTCGTCGGCTTCGTCGCGCTCACGATTTGTCGGTGCGGGCGGGCCCTCACCTTCACGACGCTCCTGCTACCCATGACCCTGTCGCAGTTTGCCTCTGCCTCACAGGATGCGTTGTCAATAAGCCTCTCGATTGTTGCGATCGCAATGGCTTCGCAGGTTCTCGCCGAGCGGCGGGCTGCTAGCACGGCAGAGTTCGCAGTATTCGCGTGCATCGTCGTGGCGACGTGATAGCCGCAGTCATGGTCGCGATGGTCATCCTGTGGATGCGAATCCTCCCCGGTGTACTACCGCCGTTGAACCCGGAACTATCCCCTACAGAACAGTTCCATCAACTCCTTGAGCATCCGCTGCTGCTGCTGACGGTGATGGTGAACTACTTCTCCAGCGAGTGGCTGTGGTTTTCGAAGACTCTTGTCGGCTATCTAGGATGGACCGATACGCTGCTGCCGAACTGGTACCATCTGATCGCCGCCGGCACGCTGCTCATGGCTTTGCTCGCGCCGGAAAATCGCGCGCTGATTTGGTGGGCACGCATGCTAGCTATACTTACTTTCGTGGCGCTGGTTACTCTGCTGTCTATTGCCTTGTTTATGACCTGGACGCCGGTGGGCCTGACGACCATCCGTGGAATGCAGGGCCGTTACCTCCTGGGTATGTTGCCGCTCCTCGCCTGGGCAATCCCCGCATATAGCTCAGGTGTTGAGCGAGCGCTAACGTCGATCTGGTATCCTGTTCTTCTCTTTCCACTGGTGACATTGGTGATAACCCCGGTCGCCGTCATGGAGCGGTACTACGGAAGTTGGGTGGTGATGGTGGAATCGCTCAAGGCGCTCCTGCTGTAACGCTGGCATCATGAGTACAACGACTTCCTGCCGTGCGAAAAGGTTCCCAGGACCGTTTCTTCCTCCCGGAGACGGGCGTGCCGGTAGCAGGATTTGAACTGCTCTCCGCCCATGAATAAACAGAATTCCGCATGCTGACAGACTCTGAATCGAAGCAGAAGGAACATCCGGTGCGCGAAACCAAACGCAGCTTGTTCCACGCACCGCTGGCGCGCATCCGAGCCGACAGTGGCGTGGCTGCCACCGTGGCGATCACTGCAGTTTTGTACGGAATCCTCGTCGCCGGTCGCCTGGCCTATAGCCAATGGGATCCCACTTTCTTCATCGTTGCAGGAAGGGACTTATTCAACCAGTCACGGTCGCCACAGCAAGTGATAGTTCTCAGCCGCGATGGCTACGACGGACAATATTGCTACGGCCTCGCTCTCGATCCGTTCACCAAGGAACGCGAGCGCTATGGAATAACGGTCGACAACCTCTCGTATCGAGGACAGCGTATTCTCTATCCTGTCCTCGCGCACGTCCTCGCTCTCGGTAGGATTGGGTGGGTTCCGTGGTCGCTGATCGTGGTGAATTACCTGACGGTGTGCTGGCTCGCCTTGAGCGCCGCGCGGTTGGCGAAGCTTTTCGCTGTGCCTGCCATTTATGGATTGGCGATCGCATTTTTGCCTGGGGTCATTCTGGGATTGGCTCGCGATTTGTCCGATCCGCTCGCGATCTCGCTGATGGTATTCTCGCTACTCCTCCTCCATTCGCGCCGCAGCGCAATCGCCGCAGGCATGCTGGCGCTGGCAGTTCTCGCTCGCGAGACCGTGGTCCTACTTGCCGGCGCGCTCTTCTTCCATTCGGTGTGGCAGTCGCTGCAAAAGCAATCGCCCTGGAGTAAGAGCATTCTGTTTGCGATCCCGGTCGCAGCCTATGTCTCATGGCAGTTGTGCCTGCGCATATGGTGGGGAGAGTTCGGATTCGTAGTCGGCAGAGGAAATCTGGACCGCTCTTTTTCCGCGCTACTTTCGTTTGTTGTCCAGGCCACGCACTTTGCGCCCGGCCTCGCCACTGCCGAACTATTGCAGTGCTTCTTACTCGTGGGTGAACTACTGTTCCTCGGTGGAATGGTCATACTGGCAGCGATCGTTGCGATCCGCTCGGCGGTCGATCCTGGGGTTAAATTCGCATGGCTCATGTATATGGTGCTCGCCATGGCTCTGTCGAAGCTCGTCTGGGTGGAAGACTGGGCCTTCATGCGGGGATGCGGGGAGCTGCTGGCGCTAGGCATCTTGATCCTGATGGGTGCGCGAGACCGACGATTCTTATCGATCTCCTTGGTCTCGACGATGCTGATATGGCTGGTGCTCGCGGAGCGTACGCTGAATGCGCAGTAGCGAGAAGATTTAGATGGACCTATAGAAACGCTACGGCAAGATATGGATTCTATGATAACACTATCTGATTGTGTGCCACTGGCGGCTTGTCCGCCAGTGCAACCGGCCACACGGGTAGCAAGCTACCCGCGGCACCCGAAAATCCATATCTTGGTGGGTTTTTCTATAGGAACTTGGACGAAAAAACCATCCACGCAGCCGTCATCCTGGCGCACTATTACGGCGGTTGGACGGTCATGGCGGAATCGCTCCAGGCGCTTCTGCCGAGGTGACAATCGCGTGATTACTGCAACGGCTTCATATCGCGAGAAAGGTCCCTGGGACCGTTTTTGCCTCCCCATCGAGACGCACGGCGTACTGCCAAAGGACTCTGAATGAAACTCGGCATCATCACATCGCAGCTCAGCCACTATGGGGGGTCGGAGGTTTACCTGCTCGAATGTTTGCGCCGTTGGCAGGACGTGTTGGACATCACGCTGTACACCCCTCTCTTCCGGCGCGCTCTGTTGTCGGAATTCGGGGTGGGATCTCGGGTCAAAGTCGTCCGGCTGCCGGGCGGACGCACCGGCCCCGACGCGTTCTTCTACAACACGGTGGTGCTGCCGAGGCTCTGGGAACAAATCATCGGGCCTCACGATCTCTATTTCATGTATTTGTTCCCGACCCACTTCATTCAACGGCGCCCAGCAGTTTGGTTCGCCGCCGAACCGCTGCGCATTCTCTATGACCTGCGTCGAGAGAATGACGGGGGGGTCGAGGTCAGCATTCATCTGTATCCGAAGATGCAATACGACCGGGTTAGCGTGTCGGAACTGGACGTACTGTTGCATCTCGTTGAGACGATCGATTCCTCCGCCGGTATCGACCGACTCGCGACCAATAGCCGCACCACCGGCAAGTACCTGCGCACGATCTACGGTCGCGATCCCGATCGGGTGGTCTACCCGGGGGTGAACCTGCCAGCGAAGGTATCGCCGCCGTCGGTGGCAGAGCCGCTGCTGTTCATCGGCAACCTCTGGCAACACAAGCGCGTCGATTTGGTGATCAAGGCGTTGGCCCAGCTCCAGGACGTCCGTCTCCGCATCGTCGGTGAAGGGCCCGAGAAGCAGAACCTACGGCGGCTGGCGCGGAGCCTCGGCCTCGACGGCCGAGTACTGTTCAGTGGCCGCGTCGACCAGGACGCTTTGTCCGATGTCTACGCCCGGTCTTCCGTCTGCGTTTATACGCCTCAACGCGAGCCGTTTGGCATGGTGCCGCTCGAAGCAGCGGCGGCCGCGCGACCGGTGATCGCTACGGAGGGTGGCGGATACAGCGAGGTCCTCAACGACACTTGCGCCCGCTTCGTGCCTGCTCATCCCGACAAGATTGCCGAGAGTATCGCCACGGTGCTAGGGGATCGGGGTCTGGCCCGCCGTATGGGGGAAGCCGGACGCGAGATCGCTGCCAACCATAGCTGGGAACGGACTGCAGGTGAGCTGCTCGACCTCTTTCGCGAGACGGTCTCGCGTGGCGCGGCCCGGCCACGGCGGCCGCCGCTCGGCGCGCACTACTATCCCTGGTACCATGCCGGCGACCAGCCGCAGCACTGGAATGAAAACCGAGAGTTTGCCGCCGTCACGGATCCGCCGCTCGGCGGCAACTATTCCTCGGCAGACCCGGGGTTGATCCACCGTCACTTGCAGATGGCCGCCGATGCGCAACTCGATTTCCTGGTGGTGAATTGGCAGGTCACCTTTCAGGGGCTGAACCCGACCGAGCTCGAGGCGACGCGCATGCTTTTTGCCGCCGCTGAGAAAGCGCCCCGGCCGCTGACACTCGCCATTCTTTTGGCGATCAACACGGACGACGCCAGGGTGGTGGAGGGAGCCGTGAACACGCTGCGAACCGAGTTCATGCGGTCTCCGGTCTACCAGCGCGTGCGAGGTCGTCCACTGCTCTGGTACTATTTGAGCGGCCCGTTTCTCGGCTTTTTCTTCTATCAACGCGACCTGCTGACTCAGCTCACGCGCGGCTTCTATGCGATCGCCACTGGCCAGATCATCTTCAACCAGTTCGTGCCGCGCCCGCTGCGGGAGTTCTTCAGCGGCTGGTGCGTGTACTCGCCGTTGCAAGTCGGCCGCCGCACCGTGCGCGAAGCGATCTGGACCAGCAGCTACCGATCCTTTGCCGAGAACGGCGGCGCCGTTCGCGTCTTCACCGTTTGCCCTGGCTACGACGACACGCGGTTGGCCTCACCGCAGCGCAGTCAAAGCCGTTACCGCTTCACCCCGCGCCGGGGAACGCGCACCTACGAGCACATGCAGCAAGTCGCCCTCAATCTCGAGCCGTCTCCGGACCTGGTCGTGGTCACCAGCTTCAACGAGTTTCACGAGAACACCCATATCGAACCATCGCTGGCCTTTGGCGATACGTTCCTTCGCTCCACCCAGTCCTTCAAAGAAGCGCTCCGACGCCGCCGAGCGAGGCCCTGATCCATGGCGGATTGGCAGCGCTGGATCCAAGCGGGAATCATCCGCAGCTCGCGACTGCCGTGGATTCGCACGGTTTATCGTAAGGCGTGCCAGCTCGCCACGTGGGAGGTCGGCCGCCAGCTGGCGAGCTTACCAGGAGTCGAGGCGGTCTACGCGCGACAGAGCCATCCGCGCTCCGTCACGTTCGCACCCGGGCAGAGTGATCTTGATCTGACGCTCGTGCTCGACGATAGCGCGGCCGAGGATGGGGCGCTCGTACATGCCTGTACGCACCGAGTCGACGCCCTGAACCGGGTGTTCTATTTCGTCCTGCCACGGGACGCGCGCTTTGTCACCCGGCGCGAACTCGCGCAGCTGGAGGCCTGGCCCGGCGCCGCCGAGATTCTCAGCACTCCCAGCGCCTGGGTCAGGATCGGCGGTCGCGAGGTGCGGCGACCAGGCAAGCTTCTTGCCATCGAGAGCAAGCGCATTCCATTACACCCGGAGTTCAACGCCTGGTGGCTCAACGTGTTGCAGACCTACGCGCTGACACCCCAGACGGGCCTCGCCGAGGGTCACATGCGGCTCTGCGTCCGCGTCGCGATGAAGAATCAGCTTCACTTGCAGGTCGGCCGGGGCCGCATAGCTCCTCCAGCGCAACCATACCTGTCCGATGCGGAGGCCACCACGTTGTTTGCCGAGGACGCGGAGATGCTGCGGCTTCTCGGCGACCTTGAGCGCCAGGGTTTCTGGGCGCAGGATGCCGAAGAGCGAAAGGCCAGGATACTACACCGCTCTCTCGCCCTGGCGGCGGAGTTTTATCGCGAACTGTCGGTCCCCTGCGATGCGGCGTGGGTGGCTCCCGCCGCCGGTCGATCGGCGGCGATCACCGAGGCGCATCGCTCCGCGTTGCGGGATCGGCTCGATCAGGAGGAAGCGCTGCGCTCGATCGCGGCCAGCATCATCGTCTATCCCACACCTCATTGGGCTGCCTGCGAATATCAGATCGATGTCCTCCTGCACGACGACGTGCCGCCTGCGGACGTCGGCGACGCGGTACGAGCCATCAGGAGATCGTTGGGTGGTCGCACGTTCGGCATCGCGGGAACGCACGCGCAGCTAACATTGGTTCCGCGAAGCGTGTTCGAGCATCCCTGGTATTTCCTGGGCACACCGTTTCCGTTCCTGCACGACCACGTCGCCAGTTTCGCGGAGACACTCTGCGGATCACCACCGCGCATCCCCGTCCCCCCATCCAGCGCCGAGCGTTTAAGCTGGTGCGCCCGCTACTACCTCTTTCATCGTTTCACCTTGCACTACCGCCCGCGTTACGTCTCGAAGGATTGCAATTTCTGTCAGCTCGCAGCCATTCGCCTCTTTCTGGAGCACGGCGCTGTCTTGACCGACGGCGCGCAGGTCCGGCGCGCGTATCTGGACGCATTCGTGAAACCAGGGGAAGAAAGTCAGGCGCTGGACTTCCTCCTGCGCGGCAACGGTGAGGGTCTCGATGAAAGATCGTTTGCCGCCGCCCTGCAGTTCCAGTCGCGGGAGTATGACACCGTCGAGGCTCTGCTGCGCCGCCAGGGAGTACTTGCTTGATGCGCCGCGTGCACTTCCAGTTCAGTCGTTTGCTGGCGAGGCAGGTCGGCGGAAGCCGGATCTGGAGGATTGTGCCCTGCGCACGTGGAGGGCCGCGGAGGAATGTTGCGATCCACTAGTCATCACTGCCAGAGCGCGCGCAAGCCACTTCATTACCGTGAGGAACGCATCCATTACTGGAATGCGTATGAACGCAGAAAACTGGGCCGATACTATCACGACGAGATTACGCGTATCTATCAGTTCCTG
>JACQEL010000061.1 GCA_016200595.1 Deltaproteobacteria bacterium | reverse complement strand
AGTGAGAAAGGTGTTTTGAGTTCCGCAGGGCAAGGCGATCTAAAGCTTTCATAAAAAACACGCCACATCCCGCTGCAGGATCAAGTAAACAATCATTCTTCTTGGCTGGCCCGGGGAATCCCAACCGCTTGATGACGTATGCCGCGATCGTAGGTGGGGTGAATACTTTTCCGAAAGCTCGGATGTCTTCTAAAGGATTGAGTGCGGCGTATGTATCCTGAAGAAGATCCTCTGACCACTGGACCGACTCTCCCACTGAAAGATTGTCCGGAGAAAACCACCGCCAGAACTCCGGATCAAGCTGCGGCAAAATCCATGAGGCAATCCGTTCTGACCGAGCAGCTAAGAGACCGAAGAACAACCGAGTCAGCACAACATATAGGTCGAAGCGCAAACGGGTACTGTCCTCTAGATGTCTAAAGTGCGTGGCCCATGAAGCATAAGCGTCCTCATATTGTTCTGTATGATGAAGCAGACGAAGGAGCTCGAGGAGGCGGGCACCATACCGAGAAAAGCGCTCGACTTCCCGAGGGATATAGAGCGAGACCGGCTCAGATATAAGACCGTTGTCCTCATCGAAGCCAACCTGCTCCAGAGAGCGACGGAGGCCCCTGACGGCAGCTTCTGGATCGGTTGCAAGCGAAGAGAGCCATGTATCAGGGAGTTTCTGCGCGAGAATAGAGAGCTCATCCGAATCGTGAGAGAGCACCTGGGCAAGTTTTTCGATAAGGCCCTGAGAGGGGGGAACCTTACCTCCCTCAACCCGAGAAAGGTATGCCACATTAACCCCACACCGTTTGGCTAGAGTCTTGAGCCCTACACTCTTTTCTTGCCGCAGTTGTCGGACGCGATCACCAAACATCATACCATAATCACAGAGGGGTTGATAAATCTGTCAACCTTTTATAAAGCGGACACCTTATGATTACATAGACGCCGAATCGCATGAGCTTACCTTCTTATCCTCATCTAACTTGTAAGAGGCCATCCAGCATTCTTCATAAAGCGAGCAAAAGCACACCCGTATCGCTCTACGCTCACGGTCCTTGATAAGCATATCGCTGGCGGGTCCCAGCTCAACCCAAAAAAGCTTGCCTTTTCTCTCCTTACAGCGGTTTTCAGGTGGGTGCGACCCGATAGCCACAATGCCGAAACCAGCCGAGAATATCGTGCAGGGTGATCGACGCGAAGGCGGCTGCCAAGGCATCAAGTAAGTCGGGTAAGGTGCGCGGCTTGAGAGTCCGCAGGAGGGCTTTGACTTTCGACCAGCAGTTCTCGATCGGATTGAGATCCGGCGAATAGGTTGGAAGAAAGAGGACCCACGCGCCAGCGGCTTCAATGGCGTCCTCAATGTCATCGAGTTTATGAATCGGAGTATTATCCATGACGACAATATCGCCCCGGTGCAGGGTGGGCACGAGCAGTTCTTCGACAAAGAACACCATCGTGTCGCCATCAATCGGGCCGGGCACCCTGAGCCCGGTGCGGAGGCCATCGAGCCCAAGCGCCTCGCTCGTCGAGACGTTACCACCCCGATCCCCCGGCACCTCATCGCAGACCCGCTGCCCGGGGGCGGCGCGCCCAGACAACCGGGTCAACCCCAGGTTACTGCCCATTTCGTCAATAAAGATATATTTGCCGACAGCGAGCGCCCCCGTGAGTTTCCGGAACTTGAGGCGGGCCTTTTCGTCCTGCTCACTCGCGGTAAGACTTTTTTTTTCGCGGCAGCTCGAGCTGCTGCAGGGCGCGGCAAAGGGTCGGCACGCTCACCCGCCTGCGCCCCTGGGCCGCCAGTACGGCTTGGCATTCGGCCAGCGTCACATCCGGGTACAGGGCGACCGTGTCCCGCAGCCCCCTCCGATCGCTGGCCGTCAGCTTCGGGGCCGAGCCCCCGCCTTGCCGGGGAGCCAAGTTCTCCCCCGCACGCTGCAGGCGGAGCATCTTTTTGACGGGTCAAGTCCTAGAATCCCTGTAAAAGGTAGGGAGGAGACGGGAGGCACTTCTGCGGGAAAGTAATCAGGTAGTGAACAGGATTACCAATCGACAGAAGGAGGACGCCCGAATGGACAAGAAGATAGCACCGAGTGAACGGAAAGCCCAGGAGAGCCAGGCGCTCGTCCAGGGGCAGCTCGACGCGCAAAGTGGGGAGGAATTATTGAGCACCTTAGTGCGCCTCTCGACCGCGCGCGTATGGCAAGCGGCGTTGGCAGAGGCACAAGGGGCGGCGTTGGGGCGCGGACGGTCTGAGCGGCGCACCAGCGCGCGCGGGGATCGCAACGGGGATGAGAACGGGACGCTGAAAACGGCTGAAGGGGGATTGCGGGTGGAGGTGCCGCAAATTGGCGGGCGCGAGGGCCCCTATCGGTCGCCCCTCTGGAGTCAGGGGGCCACGACTAGTGACGTGCGCAAGCGGTTGATCGTGGAGAGGTACGCCGGGGGGTTGTCCCAACGGGCCATTGAGGTTGGCTTAGAGAAGGCGGTGGGACAGTTCGTGCTCTCCACAAGCGCAGTCAGTGAGCTGACCGACCCCCTCAGCCAGGAATACGAGGCGTTTCGGCCCCGGGCTTTGAGCGGGTATGCAGTGGCCTCCCTCTTTATGGATGCGGGCTATGAGCCGTTGCGGCGGTGGGGGAGCAAGACGGGGGTCTGCTGTGTCTGGGCGATCTGTGAAGATGGGCGCAAAGTGCTCCTCACGCTCTCCACGGCCAATAGCGAGAGCTCTGAGAGCAGTCTGGAGGTGCTCCGGGACTTGGTCAAGCGTGGGAGGCCGACCCCCGTGACGATCACGACCGAGGGCGCGCCCGGCCTGACCAAGGCGAGCGATGTGATCTGGCCCAAAGCGCTGCGCCTCCGGTGTTGGTTTCACAAAATGCAGAACTTGCACCAGAAAGTCCCTCCCCAGGCGTAGCCGGAGTTCAAAGCATTAGTGATGGCCATGCGGGATGCCCCGACGGTGCCGGAAGCCGAGCGGCGCCGCCAGCTGATCGTGAACCGCTATCAACGGGACTTTCCCGCCGCCTGTCGCGGCCTGCTGGACGCTGCCGCCGCCAGCCTCAATCCTCTCTATGTCCCCCAGCGCCATCAACAATATGGGCGCACCTCCAACCTGGCAGA
The DNA here is from genome assembly GCA_016200595.1 of Deltaproteobacteria bacterium. Taxonomy (GTDB): domain Bacteria; phylum Desulfobacterota; class Binatia; order Bin18; family Bin18; genus JACQEL01. The sequence goes on along the minus strand of JACQEL010000061.1, from coordinate 6,723 downwards.
GCGTGCCTTTGAAGAGGAACGGCGCCGGACCAAGGTCATTCCCCACTTGTGGGACGAGGGCAGCCTGACCAAACCGGTCTTTGCGGTCTTGAGCCGGGGCAGCGAGCGCTGGGGCAAGAAGTGCTTTAGTGAATTTGAACAACAACAGATCCGCAGTTTGCGCCGCCAGCGCCAGCTCGACGACCCGACCGTGCTGGTGCCCCCGGTAACTGCGGACAACTTGCCTCGTCGGAGTGCCGCGTCTGCTGCCTAACCGATTTTACAGGAGTTAGGGGACTTGACCCGCGCGATTTTTACGACAATTGCCCAATCATTGGATTAGTCTGCCAGAAGTGACTTGGGACACCCTCCTGACCGCAGAGGGCATCCCGAGAAAAGTGCAACCCAAATGCAGCATAGGTGTTCCTGCGATGAGGGAAAAGAGGGACTTGACCGTGACTTGGACTGGTAGTTATCCTTTTGTATCCTGCGACTCCTGAAGGGGAACCTCCGACAGGGGACTTCCACCCCCACCCTGACGCCCATGCCGGGCGTACACCACGCCCGGCAGCGGACGTGGCCCCGCTTGCGGTTCTGGATGACGCTGAAAGGGTGCGGTTGGGGCCTTGCCGCTGAGGGCGGACGTTAGCCGAAACTGAGAGTTCTTGATGGAAGCAAGTTACTCAATCGAACTCGCGCAACCAGAATACCTCCATAAGCTCTCTGAAATTGAGTCGCAAGCGGCATCCTTGTTCCGTGGGTGGAATGTCCCTCAGTCCGTGCTCGAAGAGGCGACACCCCTCGAAGAGTTTCAAGCCGCGCAGGCGGCGGGGCTCTTGTGGGTGGCGTTGTCCCCTCAACGCCACCCAGTAGGATTTGCCTTGGTTGAGCGAGAGGGACTCCGGCTTCATCTCGAAGAACTCGACGTTCATCCTCAGCATGGACGCCGTGGGATCGGGCGCACATTGGTAGAGACCGTGGGCGCGTGGGCACGGGATCATGGATATGCTGAGATCACACTGACGACCTACCGTGATATTCCGTGGAATGGGTCGTTTTATGCGAAATTGGGCTTTCAGGTTCTGGGTGCGGCAGAGCTTACCCCAACACTACGGGAACGTGTGGAGGCAGAAGCGGCGCGAGGGTTGGACCCGGCCCTGCGGGTGGTGATGTGCAAAGCGTTGGGTACCGATTAACAACAGCATGCAGCCCGACCGCGGCCCGCGAGCGGTTCTGAGGGAATGCGAAACGATGCGGTTGGGCCGCGGCGGCTGATCCTGAAGCGTTAGGTCTCAGAGGGCTGAGCATGATTAACAAGCGGCGTGAGATCGGGAAGCAGCATCCATAAGATCGGCTAGAGGAGTTTCAGCAATGACTTTCCCTGTCGTGGTAGAAGCCTGTAATGGTCAATTCACCGCATCGCTGGTAGGGGTGCCGAATGTGCGCGTGGTAGGACCAACGCGGTCTCAAGCTATCGATGCCCTGAAAGTGGTTATTGAGCACCGCATCGCCCTTGGAGAACTGCTTTCTCTGGAAATTGAGACGACTGGGGTATCGAGCTTGGCCGGGAAGTACGAGACAGACCCAACGTTACGTATGATTTGTGAAGAGGCGTACCAACTTCGTGATGTTGAGCGCGACACATGATGGCATTCGACACGGATGTCTTGACGGAGATTCTACTCGGAAACGCGACGTTTGTGGCGCGCGCAACGGCGATTCCGCTTCACGCACAAGCCGTGCCGGTGATCGTGATAGAAGAGACCCTGCGTGGCCGGTTAAACATCATCCGACAGGCCGAAGCCGGACGCGCCAGCATCAGCCTCGCACGTGCTTATGAACTGTTCGAGGAAACGTTTACGGACTTTCGCCGCCTTCTCATTTTGTCGTACACCACGCAAGCAGCAGCACTCTACCAAGAGTGGCGCCAGCAAGGGACTCGCCTTGGGACTCACGATCTGCGGATTGCTGCGATTTGCGTTGCTCACGGCGCAAGATTAATCTCACGCAACCGTCGGGACTTTGAGCGTGTCCCGGGGTTGGTAACTGAGTTCTGGGAGTGATCGCCCTAACACCTATTACTGGTGGCATCCACTGTTCGCAAAGTCAGTTCAACACTATCCCAGTGGCCCCTCACAGAGATCGAGCGCCGACCTCTCCCCGTTCCACCCGGTGTTGAGCAGCCCAACGTCGCTTTGCGCGCCGTGGTCCAGGGCCCACGAGGCCCCCTCCTTCTTGCCACGACTCACCTCATCCCCTACCCGCATCGTAGCGAGGGGCGAGAGCTGCAGGTGCGTACGCTCGTCGAGTTTCTCGCTGAGCGCCAGCGCCAGCCCCCGATCAGTATTGTGGGCGGAGACTTCAATGCTACCCCTGACTCGGACGAGATCCGTCTCCTCACCGGGCGGCGTTCGCCCGCCATCCCAGGTTGGGTCTTTCTCGACGCTTGGGAGACAGCCGGGGACGAGTCGCCGGGCTACACCATGACCAAGACCAACCCCAACTCGGCTCCCCTGTTACTCCCTAACCTACGGTGGGATTACATCTTCGTAAGCTGGCCGTCGGGACCCGGCGGCGTTGGCCACCCGGTTCGCGCGGAGGTGGTGGGCGCAGCGGCGAGGGGAGGTGTCGTCCCTTCCGATCATTACGCAGTCCTCGCCGAGCTGAGGTACTGAAGCCCGCGGCACATAAAGGGGCACTGAAGAGGAGGGTAAGACGAAGTTCGTAAAAATCAGTCCTACAGCGAAAACATTTCACGGCTGCGCCATCCCTACCATTGCATAATGTTCAGGAGCGGCGGCGCGAGGATTTTTGTACATAAAGATGCGGCAAGGACCGCCGCTTGCTTCTCCCGGGCAGACGATTGCTGGCCACGGGGCACCGATACGCTCGATCGGCATGATCGTGTGCATAACAGCAAGGTGAGCTTGGTAGACAGTGACCTCTCCGCGGTTGAAGGTGATAGGGTGTTTTTCCTTGACTACAGATAAATTGAGCGGCGGCTTGTAGCAGCCAGCGCGAATCTGACGACCGCAGCTTCCGCACGGGTCTTGGAAGATAGTGAATTTTTCGTCATCTTCTTCAACCCTGATCGTGGCAAAGTTGCCTAGCAGCAAGGAGATCCAACTGCGGACTCGCTCTTTGGCATCGTGGGTAATGTCCTCCTGCATCCACGGCATCCAGCGTTTCTCACTGCTGAAGCGCAAGCATTGCTCGAGCGCTTCCACGCCATATTCCCGATAGACATGGGAAAGGAGGAGAGAGGTCCACTCACGGTAGAGGTCATGCAGGTCCTGAAACCCTTTCTCCAGATAGGTATAAAGTTTCTTGACTTCTGCCGCAGTCCCGGCATCAATTAACGCCGCCACTCTGTCCTTGGCAGATTTACTACAGTTGAGAACCTCACCCACACTCATGTCAAGCTTGAGCGTCTCTGCCAGCACGGTCCCCAACGGCGCAGCCTTGGCGAGAGCATCATGACCGTAGCGCTCGTAAATGAATTCTTGAATGGTGGCGACCCAGTGATAATAAATGTCGTGGAAGCCAAGAAACGCATCTTCGAGCTCAGCATATTTGCGCTTGGCGGCTTCTTTATCACCGCTTTCGAGTGCTCCCGCCATTTGTTCCTGCGGAGACCGACATAAGGCCTCGAGTTCGGCCTGGGTGAAGAGCCGTTGTGCGGTCATGATCCCCTCCCTTTGCAGCGTAAAACGCAACAAGGAATAAAACGTGAAACGTAAAAAGTAACCTCTCCACCCCTCCTTCTTACGTTTTACGTATTACGTTTTACGCACTTTATAGTCACTATTCGTGCTGAGCAGAAATTTCCTACTCTTCATACGCCTCTGCTAATAAATCGACCGTATGTATCGCTTTGATCGGCAGCCCGCGCTGCTGCAGGCCGGCACGAATCTGCATAAGACAGCCTGGATTTCCCGTAACCACCAGATCAACTTCTGTCGCTTGAATATTATCCACCTTGCGGTTCAGTAGCCGTCGCGCCATTTGCGGCTCGGTCAGATTGTAGGTCCCGGCACTGCCGCAGCACCAGTCAGACTCTTGCAGTTCGGTCAATTGCAGCCCGGGAATTGACCGTAAGAGAGCACGTGGCTGCTCGCGTACACCTTGCCCATGGGCGAGGTGGCAGGCGTCATGATAAGTGACTTTCGCTCGGATTTCCCGAGTCGGGGCCTTTAGCGGGAGGCTGCCAAGGAACTCGGCCACGTCTTTCATCTTGGCAGTCAGCCGCTCAGCTCTGTCGTGATACACAGGATCGCCTTTGAACAACTCGCCGTACTCCTTCATCATCGCGCCGCAGCCAGCCGCGTTAATGATGAGTGCGTCTAGTTCCAGTTTGCTGAACACCTCAATGTTGCGGCGCGCGAGGTCGAGCGCAGCGGTCTTCTCACCGTTATGCAGGAGCAGCGCTCCGCAACATACCTGATTCCTTGGTACGAGAACCTCGCAGCCGTTATGGCGGAGCACCTTCACCGTCGCCTGGTTAGTTGCGCCAAACAGTGCCGGCATCACGCAACCAGAAAGGAGAGCTACTGTGTAACGTTTCTCGCCAATTGCCGGATAACGTTCGAGTAAGGTCGCTGAAGAAACCGTTTCTTTGTCCGGCAGTAACCCGAACCAATAGCGGATCGGCTGTGGCAGTTTTTGTGAGCGGGCGAGACGACCAAGTCCTAGGGCTGCACCAGTCTTCAACAGGAAGGAAAAGAAACGCACGCCCAGCGGATTAGGAAAGATAGCATTGATCACCCGGCGTTTGAGTCGCTCAGGCAACGGGCGTGTGTTATGTTGTTCGATGAAAGATCTAGTCCCTTCAATCAACTCTCCGTAATGTACACCAGAAGGACAGGCAGTCTCGCAGGCGCGACACCCCAAGCACAGATCAAGATGACGGACGACTTCGGCATCAAGACCGAAGCGCCCCTCATGCAGCGAGCGCATCGTAGCAATGCGGCCACGCGGCGAATCCATCTCTGTACCCAGTTCAACGTAAGTCGGACAGAAAGATAGGCAAAGCCCGCAATGGACGCAATCGAAGAACTTATCGGGATCAACAAAATCGCTGTGAGTCATAAATAGCAATCAGCTTTCAGCAGTCAGCTCTCAGCCTTTTTCATTCCGCAATCCGCACTTGTCAGATTCTTCTTTCATTCCGCAATCCGCAATCGCAAATCCGCAATCGTCAGATTCCTCCGGCAAACCGACCAGGATTGAGAATGCCTTGTGGGTCAAGGGTCTCTTTTAGCCTCTTCATCAACGGAAATGCCCCGCCGACGTGTCCCCAGACATCTACTCGCTCCTTGAACACGGGATCGATGGCTTCGACGACTACGTATCCATCAAGCTTCTTGGCGAGAATGCGCAGCCAATTTACCAGGGAAAGCAGTTTTTCAGGAGAATCCTCTGGAGAACGGAGGAAACGGCTATAGACTATACCATTGCCCGCACGAGCGAGATGCCGCACAGATAAGCTATACAGGCCAACCTCCTCTTGCACGTCTTTACAGAACGTCGCCACCTGAGTCGGCAGCAGGCTGGTTTTGCAGCGCAGCACGGTTTCGCCAGCTACAGGAAAATTGCGCAAGGTCTGCAGCAGTGCTTGCTCGTCTCCCTCTTGCCATCCCTCGCATATGGATTCTTTGTTCTCTCTCAACTCATCACGGACACGAGCGCGCTGATACGCCACCTCTTCAGCAATACCAGCGAACCCAACGATGAGACGATAGGCAGTATCCCCGTTCTTCTCTGCCAGCGGATCGAAGTTCGCCAGCTCAAGAAAGAAGGGTTGCAGTTCAGAGCCTAAGAGACGCAATGCCAGTTCCATTGCCGGCTCAGCTGCAGGGAAAGTGAGCGAGAGTACCGCCTGGGCTTCAGGTCGCGGCCGCACTTTGAATGTCGCTTCGACAATCACGCCAAGAGTGCCAAACGAACTGCAGTAGAGTTTGGGCAAATCATAGCCGGCCACATTCTTGACCACACGCCCACCACCCTTGATCACTGTCCCATTTGCTTGGACGACTTTGAGGCCGATAAGGAAGTCGCGGATCGTCCCCTGTGAGAGACGCGTCGGGCCACTCAAGTTCGCTGCAATAATACCGCCGAGAGTTGCTTGCTCAGGAAGCGGCGGGTCAATCGGCAGCCATTGGCCATTCGCCCCAAGCACTTCTTGTAGTCGCGCCAGAGTTATCCCGGCCTCAACGGTTACCGTCATATCGGTAGGCTGATAATCGACTATGCGGTCTAGCCGCTGTAACGAAAGCGCCAAGTCGTACCGTCGTGGGATCCCGCCAATATGGAGAAACGCCCCATGCCCAACCGGAACCACAGCAAGGGATTGCTCACCGGCGGCCCGCAGGACTTCAGAGACTTGTGCAATAGACTCAGGAAAGATCACCTTTCGCGGTTCCCGTCCGTCTATAGCGAACCGTCGTCGGTCATCCACAGATCCCTGCAGATCTGCACTGGCAGGGTCAAGAAGCAGAGATTCAGATATCAAAGATTCAGCCACAAGTAGCAAGTCTCCTTTTTCGTACCAATCCCTAACCCCGGTCCTCAGGCCTCCCCTCACAAATTTTGACGAACAAGCTCGGCCATTGGGGTTCCCGGTGGCACGGGCTTCTAGCCTGTGCTGTGGACAGGCTGGAAGCCTGTCCTACCCTTTCCTGCTCAACAGTCACATGACCGATTTCGTTCGTCAAATCTAATCAGCATTATAGCGGCGCCTGTCTT
>JACQEL010000827.1 GCA_016200595.1 Deltaproteobacteria bacterium | reverse complement strand
TATGCCAGCATATGTCATTGGCCGAGTGCAAATGCGAGACCCATCCTGGGTGGCAGAGTATGGGACGAAGATCCAACCTCTGCTTCAGAAACACGGCGGGCGGTATGTAGTGAGACCCGGGAAGATGGAAACCCTCGAAGGTGCCACGCCGCTACCCAGCGGAATGGTCGTGCTAGAGTTTCCGTCCATGGAGCAGGCCCGCGCCTGGTACCATGATCCGGAGTACACCCCTCTGATCAAGCTGCGGCAAGGCGGTTCTGACGTCGAGCTCGTTTTGGTCGAAGGAGTGTAACACGGCCTACCTAGAGGCGAGAGCGGATCGGCGGGAAGATGCGGTCCTTCATAATAGGCACCGGTGACCGCCGACCGCTCACCACAGAAGAAGCCCGAGATATGTTGTTGATGTTCAGGTGAGGGCACTGGCGGTGCCAACAATAGTCTTCGTGCCGTCGGCTTTTTCGCACCAGACATCTGCGACCACCCGAGAGGCGTGGTCCTCGGGGACACGTTCACGGATCACACCGCCGATGGTGAGGGGCTCGTTGGGCCAGAGCACATCCACCAGCTTTACGTCCAGATGCCCGCCCATGTACCAGCCCTGACCAAAGCGGCGGGTCATGAGTTCGGAGAGGAAGCAAAGCGACATTGGACCACCGATGACGACGTCTTGAAACCCCCAGGCCAGCGCCGCTTCGCGGTCGTTGTGGTAGTTCTTGGGACCCGCGTAGAAAGCCTGACACATCTCCAGCGTCACGGTCTTGTGCAGAGGCGGGATTGGTTCCCCGCTCGGGACGGGAGGAGGCGCTGTCTTGGCCTGGGCAGCTTTCAACTTGGCTTCGCCTTGGCTCTGCTCGAGCAGAAAGCTCTGATGGTGCGTCCCGTGAGCCAGGGGCAGGCCCTGCGCGTCGCGCAACTCTACGGTGAGAGCTACATATTCCCGGCCCCGCTTATGATAGCGATCGGTGATCGTCGCCGTAGCAAGCGCCTTCTGTCCGGGGCGTAACACCCCGGACAGCGTCCATTCCTGGCGCGTGTAGAGGGTGCCGAACTTGTTGTCGAACCACCAGCCTTGGAACATGGGGCTGATGGAGTGGAAAATAAGGGCCGGGGCCACCGGCCCGCCAAAAGGGGACTCCCTACTGTACCAGGGATGGTGATCCACCACCCCGTCGATATATTCGCGGATCCGCTCGGGCGAGGCGATAAACTCGAGTGGCTCAAGTTTTTTCCCCACATAGATCTCGGTTGCCATATAATGTCCTCCTTTGTGGTGAGCAATCGGTGCCCAGACACCTTTCACGGCGGTGTTAGCGCTTCGCGTGCCTTCAGTCTACGCACAGGTCACGTCACAGTGCAGACGCGTCAGCAGGATCGTCTTGATTTTCCACAGGCCGGCTTCCTTGACATAATCCTCTTCATAGTGACCATAGCCTTTCAGCGTAAAACTGGGCAGCCGCAAATAATCAACCATGGCCCAGATCCCCCGCGCCGTAGTCGGACTCGTCACTTCGATTTCCGGCATATGGCCGTGATGCACAGAGATACCCTTGGCCAGGAACCGGCTGACTTGCGCCACCAACTCCGCGCGTCCGTGATACCGTGCCTCCGCTAAGGTGTCGCTCCCGCGGCTGCCCGGCACGCCGTGGTAGACTGCCGTAACGTCTTCGGTAAATACCTCTCGCCACTCGTCCCATCGCTTCTGGTCCATGAGACGAAAGTAGCGAGCCTTGAGTTGCTTGATCTGTTCGATCGCTTCGAGGGTGGTGAGTTCCATGCTTCGTTCCTCCTGTCTGTGTCGATAGAGGATCACCGTGGAGGTGATTTCCTCAGCCACGAGAGGCAGTCAGAGGCAATGAGTGTCTCGCTGGACATGCCTTCGAGTGTGTTGTCCGTCACGTGCTTCGCGTCTTCGGGTCGAGCATTTCCGTCTGGATAGTAACGAGGGATACGTTTCGGCAGTATATGACTTCACCTTTATGTCCGGCCTGACATCTACCGAGATAGTGTCAAATAGTGTGGAAAAAGAAACAGGCAACGCTATGTTCTTGGATGACGATTGTCTCTTTAGGTTAACTGCTTCAGCAATGCCTTCGCCTCTTGCAGATCCTTCGTGTCAAACCCTTCGGTGAACCAGCCGTAGATCTCGGCCAGGAGCTGACGCGCTTCTTCCCTCTTGCCCTGCTGCTGCCAGAGGCGACTGAGGCTCATGGCGGCCCGCAGCTCCAGCCATTTCGCCTCCTGGTGGCGGGCGACGTCCAGGGCCCGCCGCAACCAGGTTTCCGCCTCCGCCTGCGGCGTCCCCGTCTGCCGCAAGAGCAAGACGCCCCGCAGGCGGTAGATTTCCGCTTCCCACCAGCGTTCGTCATGCTGCTCTATCAGGGTGGGTGCCTCGGCCAGCGCCTGGAGGCCGTCTGCCGTGTGGCCCAGATGATCACAGACTTCCGCCAGCACGGTGCAAAAGTATGGGACGAGTATCATTGCCCCGGTGGCCCGAAAGGCGGCGGTCCCTTGGCGTACCTGTGTCATTCCCTCCTCGCCCTGGTCTTGCATGGCCAGCGCCCACCCACGCACGAGCGTTCCCATGGCCGCCCACTGTGGAAATCCCTGCTCGGTCGAGAGCGTGACGGCGTCCTCTGCGTGCTCGTGCACGGCCGGCACATCCCGGCGCCACTGAGAGACCATGCCCGCCACAGCCCGCGCAAACGCCAGACTATAGGGATGCGACAGCTCGCGCGCCAACACCAGGGCGTCGCGGAGGTGGGCCAGGGCTTGCTCCGGATACCCTAGCAACCAGAGGGTCCAGGCGGCATAGGCTCGGCAGGCAACACCCGGATCTTGGCCGGTGCGGAATACCAGAGCAGGGCGCTGGTCTGGAGTGTAGAGTGCGATGCCTTCCTCCAGGTGCTGGCGGGCAGCAGGCAACGCGCCAAGGAACAACCACGTCGCCCCGAGGGCATAGTGGGCGATGACTGCGAACGCGGGGTCGTGGGCTTGTTGCACCAGGCGCAGCAGGGTTTCCCCGAGTTCTCGCGCCGTGTGCAACTGCCGCCGTCCAATATAAAACCGCCACAGCCCAAACAGGACCGGGATTAGCTGGGGCGTCTCGCCCATCTGCTGACACAACTCGCGCGCTCGGGTATAGGCGTGCTCCACCTCGGGTGCTGCGTGCCCTCTGGTCATCAGCAGGGCCGCACCGAGGGCGATGTGCAGAGTCAAGGCGTGCTGGGTACGCGCCGGCGTCTCTGGCAGGGACTTGAGCAGCTCGATGCCACTGGTCAAGTGGCTGATGGCTTCCAGATGGGCCGAGCGGTCTCTGGCGTGTTGCCCGGCCCGCTGCCAGTAGACCACCGCCTGCTCGGCGCAGCCCGCCGCGGTGTAGTGCTGAGCGACCAACTCCGGCTGGGCCTCGACTACCACGGGGAACCGGGCTTCGAAGACCTGGGCAATCTGCTGATGGATCTGCTGCCGTGTACTCTTGAGGAGTGATTGGTACGCGGTATCGCAAATGAGGGCATGCTTGAAAATGTAGGTCGAGTGCGGCGGGAGCCCCCGCTGATAGAGCAGTTCGGCTTCTACCAATCGCGCCAGCCCTTTCTGCAGCGTCACCTCGTCTGATGGAGAGACGGCATGCAGGAGTTCGTAGGAAAACTCCCGCCCCAAGGTGGCTCCTACTTGGGCCACTTCCCTGACCGTGGCTAGCTTGTCTAGCCGTGCCATGAGCGAATCTTGCAGCGTGGTCGGAATCGCAAGCGGGGGCAGCGGACCGGTTAACTCATAGTGCCCGTCCGTCTCCCGGAGTAACCCGGACTCCACGACCATCTTGGTCAACTCCTCGACAAACAACGGTACCCCATCAGTCTTGTGCACTATGTGTTGAAACACCTCAGGCGGCAGGGTCTTACCGCGCGTGACCTGCTCAATCATTGTTGCGGCCTGCGTGCGCGGCAGCCGGGCCAGAGCCAGTGGAGTCAAGCGCGTCCGACTACTCCACGACGGTGTAAATTCAGGCCGACACGTTAACATGACGAATAAGCGGGTAGTTGGCACTTGAGCAAGCAAAAGGCCCAACAGCTCTAAGGTGGAGGGATCAGCCCAGTGCAAATCTTCCCAGATGCAGTAGATCGGGGCGCGCTCGGCTTCTTCCACGAGCCACGCCACCAAGGCTTCCTGCGTCCGTTGCTTCTGTTTCTGCGGACTAAACGTAAGTAGGGGGGTTCCCTCAAGCTGGGGTAATAAGAGCAACCCCGCCAAGAGCGGCAGGGTATCGGCTTGCGGGAACCGATAGCGGGCTAGGGTCTGCTGCAGTTTGTCGAGCTTGGCCTGGGGCGTATCATCGGGCTGGAAGTGCAATAAACGGTGCAAGTGGGTGAGCGCGGGATAGAACGCACTGGTCTGAAAGTACGGTGAGCAGCGAAACTCCAAACTGGTGGCTCCCTGCGAGACGACCCGCTCTTTGACCTCCTGCACCAGGCGCGATTTGCCGATCCCGGGGTCACCGCTGAGCAGCACCACCTGGCCGTCTCCTGCTTGCGCTGCCGCCCAGCGCTCCAGTACCAAGCCCACTTCGTTAGCCCGTCCCACTAACGGGGTGAGTTTGCCCGTGCTGATGTCCACTTCTAAGCGGCTTTGGGTGCTACTCTCGTTCAGTACCCTATAGATCCGTAGCGGTGCTGATACGCCTTTCAACGTCTGCGGGCCGAGGTCCTGGCAGTCGAAGAAGCCGGCAATCAAGCGCTGCGTGGTCGTGCTAATGATGACGGTGTCGGGCTCAGCGAGTCCTTGCAGCCGCGCGGCAATATTCGGGGTCTCGCCCAAGGCCAAGGTGTCCCGCTGGCCTCCGCCGCCGATCTCGCCCACCACGACTGGCCCCGTGTGAATGCCAATCCGCACCGGCACGTCCTGCTGCTGCAGGAAGGGCGTCTGGTGGAGCGCCTCAACAATCTCTAAGCCGGCCCGCACGGCCCGCTGAGCATCGTCTTCGTGGGCGCGGGGATAACCGAAGTAGACCAACAGCCCGTCACCCAGGTATTGGGCGATATGTCCCTCAAAGCTGGTGATCACCGTGGCACTCATTTCTTGATAGGCCCGCACGACCTCCCGTAGCTCTTCGGGATCAAGGCGTTCGGAGAGCGCAGTTGAGCCCACCAGATCGCAGAACATGACGGTAAGCTGTCGGCGCTCGGCTTCGGGTGCAGCAGGGCGAGACTGAGCGGCTGTGGGAGATGCCGCAGGACGCTTCGCCTTCTTTGCGCTGGGCGTGCTTTGGCGCTTACGGGTCTTGGCTGGTGGCGGCTTCCCTGCGGCTTCCAGGGTCGTGCCACAGGCCCCGCAGAACTTGGCCGTTGGTCGTACTGGCTGGCCACAACTCGGGCAAACCTGCCTGAGCGTCGTGCCGCACTCTTCGCAGAACTTCATCTCGTCGGGGTTCTCAAACCCGCAGCTTGCACAACGCATGGTGTCTCTTTACTACTCCTTCAGGCGCTCCGGGGCAAGGAAAACGCCGGCTCCCCAGCACTCAGGCCGCGACGAAGTTCTTTACCTGGTGTGAGCGGAACGCAATGGCATCCCTCTCAGCGCCCCTGTCCCACCTCTGACTTCGGCACCCCGGCTAACAACGTCTGCGGCTCGTAGGCTTTGCCTCCACGGTAAACTGTCGTGAGCTTGCGCAGTTCCCGCGTGTCACGTAGCGGGTCCCCATCCACCACCATGAAATCCGCGTATCGGCCAGGGGCAATACTGCCAATATGCTCCTGCTGTCGTAAGTAGCGCGCCGCCACAGAGGTCACCGCTTTCAATGCTGCCATGGAACCAATCGCTTCGGCCAACAGCTCAATCTCCCGCCACAAGGCGAATCCCGGAGGCGGGTAAGGAATGCCGCCACAGTCGGTGCCGCCGACAACGAGGCCGCCCGCTTCGTGCAACATCCGCGTCACCTCTTGATGCTTGTCGAGCGCTTTGGTTCCCAGGGCAGGATCAAATCCCGGGAACATATCCCAGTCGGGACGTTCCCCGATGTGCGCGGCTAGTTGTCTTTGCCGGGCCAGCGCCATCGGCGGAATATAGCGACGGTCGGGATCCTGCATCGCGGCTTCCTGGCCACACTTGGAAATCCACAACAGATCAAGCGTGGTCCCCATATGTACTTGCTGCTCGACCATCGCGTCAAACCAGGTTGCCGCTTGGTGTCCGTGCAGATCCGCCTCTTCCCAGCCTTTGAAGGTGAGTGGGGCGAAGTGGCGAGTCATCATGGAACTGACCTTCTTGCCCGGCCCAAACTGCATATCCAGCGCGCAGAAGTCGTTGTACGGTGAGATCCATACATGCTCTAAGCCATCAATCCCAGCCTTGATGACGTCAAGGGAATGAGTGTATCCCAGATGCCCAGTGATAGGGACGCGTTTATCGACAAATTTGATGATGGCCTGGGCGGTGTCCGGCGGCAAGGTGAAATAGAGCTTGACGCCATCGACGCCAGCGGCAAGCAGACGGCCGATCTTTTGCGGCACTGCTTCCACCGAGGGCACGCTTTCCAGCATCTCGGCGAGCGGACTGCGCGGCGGGAAACTCGAATCTACGCCATCCAAGAGAGGGCCATAAATAAATAAGCGCGGGCCGAGCTGGGCGCCACTGTTGAGATCGGCTTTGAGGGCTTGGGCCGTCTCCAGTTTGGCTCCCACGTCACGCGCGCTGGTGACGCCAGCCGCGAGAAAGAGCGGCAGGGCTTCACGATCCATCAACGTGGAGTGGACATGGGTGTCGATCAATCCCGGGAGGACCGTCTTCCCACCCAGGTCAATCACCTGGGCGTCAGGGGGTGGGGGAATCTCACCGCGCTCGACCTGGCTGATGCGTTCGCCGGTGACCAGAATCGACATACCTGGTTGGGGTTGATCGGCGAGCCCGTCAATCAAGCGGGCGTTCTTCAATAACACTGTGTGTGGCATACTCTCTCCTTTTCTCGGTTTTCTTTTTTTCGCAAAGAGATCATGGATATCTTCATGACACCACTCTGGCCGCTCGTAGCCGCGCGGTCTCGTCCTCGCTATACCCTAATCCAGCCAAAATCTCCTCAGTATGCTCGCCTAGTGCCGGAGCAGGGGTGCGCACCTGGCCCGGCGTACGGGCCAGTTTGATCGGAATGCCAATCACACGGATAGGACCAGCAACCGGATGATCCTGATGCACGACCATATCATTTACGGCAACCTGCGGATCGTCGAACAGGTCTTTATAGCTGTACACTGGCGCAGCTAAGACATCGTGTTCCGCGAGTAACGCCAGCCATTCAGTAGCTGTCTTTGCACGAAATCGCTCCTCTAATAACCCGTTCAGTGCCGCTTCATTGGTGGCGCGACTCTCCCGCGAAGCAAAACGCGAGTCAGCGCAGATGTCTCGCAGTGCCGGCACTCGACCCAAGCGTTGCCACCAATCTTCCGAGGGAGCAACAATGACCAAAGCCCCTTCACTCGCGGCAAAGACTCGATACGGCGGCGGCACCAAGCCATGCCCAGCCCCAGCCTTCTTCGGCGCTTTCCCGGTATTAAGGTAAGTAGTCGCTTCCACCGCCTGTAAAGCCAGGAGACTATCGAGCAGCGAGACCTCAAGTTTTTGTCCCACACCCAGCCGCTCCTTGGCCAACAGCGCTACGGCAATGCCATAGGCGCAGTGAAACGCTCCGACCATATCAGCCACGAACGTGCCTACGGTCGTCGGTGAGCCGCCCTCCCAACCAGTGATGCTAATGATTCCCGAAATGGCTTGGATGAGAAGATCCTGCCCGGGCCGCTCGCGATGCGGTCCCTCCTGACCATAGCCTGAGACCGCACAATAGATGAGGTTGGGATTATAACGAGCCAGGGTCTCATAGCCAAAGCCTAATTTGTCCGCCGCACCGGGACGAAAATTTTCGATGAACACATCGGCAGTTTGGATGAGGCGATAGATAATCTCGCGGCCGGCTTCCTGTTTCAAATCGAGAGCGAGACTTTGCTTATTGCGGTTACGGGCGAGGAAAAACAAACTTTCGCCGCTCAGGGCGTTGCTGCCTGCCGCGCGCACCGGATCTCCGCCGTCTAAAGGCTCGACCTTGACTACCTCCGCCCCCATATCGGCCAACATCTGCGTACAGAACGGCCCCACCAGGAAGCGCGACATGTCCACGATGCGAATCCCCTGCAAAGGAAGGGGATTGGGGATTAGGGGTTGGGGGTTAGGGGTCGGCAGCGCAGGTGAGTTTTGCGGCTTGGTCCATCCGGCTATGCGTTGTTGTTTAAGTGCCGCGAGCTGACGCTCAAGCTCGGCGATTTGGCGGTCGAGGTCATCCATGCATCCTCCTAATTTTTTCTCCCCCCCAAAGGGCAATGGCAATAAGTTAAGAATCGAGCCCGTGCTTCGACTTCGCCGCTTTCGCGGCTACGCTCAGCACGAACGGCCAATGGGCCACGAGTTTCCCCACCCCGTTCGCCCTGAGCCCTTCGACAGGCTCAGGACAGGCTACGCGGAGCGAAGTCGAAGGGCCGCGTCCTGCCAGAGACCACGCTAACTGAATACCATTGTCCCAAAGAGAGAGGGTAGCAAGACTGAGCAAAAGGCTACGATGATTTTCCTCCTCCCTTCCACTCAAGCCCTTGTAGCAAGCCAAAGCATGATATGCCAAGATCAGGGTATTCGCCAGGGAAAACTTTATGACTGCGAACCACGGAAAGCCCCATGTCGATCCGTTGCGTCAGTACGGGGATGCAAGTGGGCCAGAACGCATCTTCTCGTTCTATGATCCAGCCACACAGATGCGCGCGGTGATCGTCATTGATACCACCGTCTTCGGCCTCAGCGCCGGCGGGGTGCGCATGTTGCCAGACCTCTCACTGACTGAGATGATTCGCCTGGCGCGGGCGATGACGTACAAATACCTCATGCTGGAGGTTCGCTGCGGCGGAGCGAAAGCCGGCGTCTGGTACGACCCGGCCCAGCACGACCGGCCGGCCGTGCTCCAGGCCTTCCTGACTGCGCTGCGACCGTTTTTTGAGAAACGGCTGTACCTGCCGGGAGCGGACATGGGCACCTCAGAAGAAGACTTTCAGCCGCTCCGCGAGGGCAACTCCAGCGGTCACTATAGTGGCCTGCGTTCGCAGATTTATGACGGCTTGCCTTTGGAGGATCAACTGACCGGCTTTGGTGTGGTCGAAGCGGCGCGGACAGCCGCCGAGTTCTTCGCGGTGCCTTTCTCTGGTGCACGCGTGGCAATCGAGGGCTTCGGCAAAGTCGGTGGTGGCGCAGCCCGATTTTTCGCCCGTGCGGGTGCCCAGGTAGTCGCAGTTTCGACTCTTGCCGGTACACGCTTTGCTCCCCAGGGTTTGGACGTTGACCGGCTCCTCACGCTGCGTCAAGAACACGGGGATGACGCGGTTCGTCATTATCCGCAGGGGAAACTGCTCCCACGCCACCGCTTGCTGACCTTGCCAGTGGACATTCTTATTCCCGGCGCACGGCCGGATGCCATCAATGGCAAGAATGTTGAGCACATTCAGGCCAAGCTCGTCGTCCCTGGGGCAAACATTCCTTTTACCCGTGCGCTGGCGAACCGGCTGTCCGCTCGCGGTATTGGCCTCGTGCCAGATTTTGTCTCGAACGGAGGGGGGGTATTGGCCGCGCTCGCCGATATTGAGGGCCTGGATATCGCAGGTGCTTTTCGCTCGGTCCGCGAACGGATCAGCGCTAACACGGGTTTGGTACTCAGGCACGCGCACGAGCGGCACCGCACTCCCTTTGAGGCGGCTCTAGAAATTCTCCGCGAACGCTGGCACCATACGGCTCCTTCAGGCCGGACATTCGCTGCCGATAGTGCGTAAAGGGGCGAGGAGGGAAACGGGTTCTTTAGTGATGGAGATGGGATGCGCCGATGTCACAAAAAGAGATTGAAGTGATCTTGACGCGGCAGCTTGCCAGCTATCTGGCACTGCCAATTTTTATTGTGGACCCGCAGGGCACTCTCGTCTTCTACAACGAGCCGGCGGAGGCGATCCTTGGGCTTCGCTTCGACGAGACCGGCGAAATGGCCGCGGCGGAATGGGGGACGGTCTTTACCCCCATAGATGGCGCGGGCTCCCCGCTGCCGCCGGATACTCTGCCCCTGACCATCGCTCTGCGTGAACGTCGGTCTGCGCATGGCGACTTTTATATCCGCGGGCTCGATCTCGTACTGCGGCACATTGAGGTGACCGCTTTCCCGCTCATCGGCCAGGCACATCGTGACCTGGGAGCGGTCGCTCTTTTTTGGGAGGTGCACGCCTAATGCGCGTTACACTCTGGGGCACACGCGGCTCCTTGGGCTCACCAGGCGCCGAAACCGCTCGCTATGGCGGCAACACTTCCTGTGTGGAAGCGCATGGCGCTGACGGGACCGTGCTGGTGTTGGATGCCGGGACCGGCATCCGCCGGCTCGGCGTGACACTGCCAACTACCCTCCGTCGCGTTGATGTGCTGCTCACTCATCTACACATGGATCACATCCAAGGTCTGGGGTTCTTCGCCCCCCTCTATAACCCTGAGATAGAGGTGCATATCTGGGGGCCAGCCAGCACCACGCTGAGTCTGAAGAACCGGCTGATGCGCTATCTTTCTCCGCCACTTTTTCCGGTGCGGTTGCGAGAAGTGCCTTGTCAGTTGGTGCTGCACGAAGTCCCAAGTGGAGACTTCGACATCGGCGAGTTTCGCATCACCTCCACGTTGATCGGCCATCCTGGCCCCACAGTCGGGTACCGGATTACGACTCCCCGAGCAACGCTTGCTTATATGCCGGACCATGAGCCGGCCCTCGGCGTACGGCAGTTTCCTTTGTCGCGCGAATGGACC
>JACQEL010000826.1 GCA_016200595.1 Deltaproteobacteria bacterium | reverse complement strand
GGCCTGCTCGTCGAGCCCAGTGGCTTTACTCGCCTGATTACGTAACTCGCGGATGCGCCTCTTGGTGTCTGTCAGCGCACGCTCGGCGCTGGCAATCTGGTCATCCGCCCAGGCATCCAGTTTTTTCGCCTCCGCTTCAACAAAGGCAGCGTTACGGGCAGAGATATTACGCAACAATGTATCCTGGGTAGATTGAGAAAGTTCAGCCAGGCGGAACGGTGGAGGGACCGCCGGTTGTGTATTGCTCACTATGGCAGGCAGGGAAACAAGACGCCGGGCCTGTTCAAGGTCGAGGGTAACACCGTCATCGGTAAAAGCAGCAAACAGAAGATGGTCTTCTGCTTGATCCAGCGCTTCAATCGTCAGGTTCGTCACCTGCAGCCACCCACTGCAACCCAGGACGGATTCAAGAATGGAAATCCTGGCATCATGAGCGTCATAGTCGAAAGCGATTTCTACCACCGGAAGCTCTCGACTTTTAGCCCGAGAGATGAGTTGCACGGCTAACAAATGCGCCAGGCGATAAAGATGCGCTTCGCCAGAACGGCGCGGCAGCTCGTATAGACCCAAAGGAATATCTCCAGGAAAAGGGCAGGATTTCAACCGAAAGGTGGACCCGTCAAGAAATTCAGCATGATCTCTCAGCTCGTAGCGCGTCAGGTCCATCAGTATGCGTTCGTAGCGATTGAGGTAGGCGCGGCTGTTCTCCAGGTTGACTCGCAGCTTTTCGTGTACCTCCTGGTCGAAGTTCTCCAGGAGCTGCTGATGGGTGCGCGTCATGGTTTCATCAATCTGCTGGCTCAGTTCACGTTGCAATTCATCGAACGAGGCGTTGATCTCTTTCGGAGTGCGGCAGCGCTGGTAAATGTTAGCGATCCGCTTCTCGAAATCAACGCCCGATTCTAGAGCTCCTAGCACCTCGTCACTAGCGCCGAAGACGCCTTCAAACAGCAAGAATTTCTCCGAGAGGAGTTGGAACACTCGTTGGTCTGCGGCATTCGCCTGATTGAAGAAATTGACTACTACCACGTCATGCTTCTGTCCGTAGCGGTGACAACGGCCAATGCGCTGCTCGATGCGCTGCGGGTTCCACGGCAGGTCATAATTCACCACGAGGGAACAGAACTGGAGGTTGATGCCCTCTGCGCCTGCCTCTGTCGCGATCATGATCTGACCCTGCTCGCGGAAGTAGTCTACTAGGGCCGAGCGCATATCGGCAGTCCGGGAACCGGTGACGCGATCAGTACCGGCGTGGCGTTGCAGCCAGTCAGCATAAATTTGGCGCGATTGGGCGTCGGTATTCGAGCCGTTGAAGAGCACGACGCTTTCGGCACACGGACTGTCGGCCAGAACCCGAAGCAAATACTCCTGCGTGCGCCGAGACTCGGTAAAGATGATAGCCTTGCGCGCAGCGCCCAGACGATCGGCCTCAGTGAAGGCGCGGTTGAGTGCGGTGAGGAGGGCTTTCCCTTTAGCGTTATGCGTAATCGAGACCGCGAGAGTTCGGAACGCTTCCAGATCGGTGATTTCTCGTTCGAGCGCAGCACGGTCGACTTCGGAAAGCGGTTCAGGTGCAGGCACGTCCTCCGACCATTCCTCTGCCGTTTCATCGAGTACTTCGTAATCCTGGTCTAGTTCCTCTTCGAGTAATTGGATTGGTTGCTGCTTTCCTAGGCGGGCTTGGAGACGCCGACTGAGTGTATCAAGTGCACCAGCGATAGCGAAGGTAGAGGATGCCAAAAGCTTCCGCAGTACTAACGTCATGAGCGAACGTTGACTGGCGGGCAGCGCCTGAAGATTGTCGCGTTGGAGATAGTCCGAGACCAGGTGATAGAGACGGTCTTCACTTTCCTCGGGCATGAACGGTTGCACAATAGGATGGCGACGGGTGTAGGGCACATAGGAAGTGACCTGTCGCCGCAGGGTGCGATGGCAAACGGGTTGGAGCCGAGCCTTGAGGGTATTGAAGACCTGTTTGTCGTTGAGATAGGCAAACTGCTCGCGAAAACTCTTGAGGTCGCCGAAGGTGTGCTCGTCGATGAAGCTGACCAGGCCGAAGAGTTCCAGTAGCGAGTTTTGCAGCGGCGTCGCGGTGAGTAGCAGCTTGGGCGCATCCTTGAGCGCCAGCTTGAGCGTGTTAGCAATGACGTTAGAAGGCTTGTACACGTTGCGCAGCCGGTGCGCCTCATCGATTACCACCAAGTCCCAGCCAGTCGCGTTGATGTCGGCGGCTTTGGTACGCGCGAACTGGTAGGAACAGATAATGATGGTGTCTTTAGCTTCAAGCGGTCGAAAGTTGCCGCGCTTAATGGCCTCGTTGTAGGAACGCGTCTCTAAGATCGCGCAAGGAAGGAAGAACTTCTCCTGTATCTCTTGATGCCACTGTTTGCGAAGGTTTGCTGGAGTGATGACGAGGATACGGCGCTTCCGCTCGGCCCACTTTTGCGAGATGACAAGTCCCGCTTCAATGGTCTTACCTAGCCCAACCTCATCCGCCAGCAGCGCACCCTTGGACAGTGGCGAGCGGAAAGCAAATAGTGCAGCCTCGACCTGATGCGGATTCAGGTCCACCTGGGCATCGACCAGCGCCCCAGCGAGCTTCTCTGCACTGTCCGAAGAGCAGCGCTTTGTCAGCTCGTGGGCGAAATACTTTGCGTGGTAGTCCGTTAGGTTCATCAAAGCCATCTTATCTTAGGGAAGAGAAGACAGATCTTCAACTTTTTTCTAGCGGCTTACAAACCCGCAGAAGTTAGGATATGCCTGGGAGTATTCCTGCTCAGCAGCTCTGTCCGTAAGGAGGGAACACCATGACCGATGACAAGATTATCTCTGGGGATACACACATCGTCGAACCGCCGGACCTCTATACCAGCCGCATCTCGGCCAAGTGCCGCGACCGCGCGCCGCTTATCAAGCGGCAGAAAATGCCTGATGGCACGGCCTTCGATGCTTGGTTCATGGGCGATACACAGGTGGCAACCCTCGGCGCCGTTACTCAAGCGGGTCGCCGCTTTGAAGATACCACGAAGATCGATTTTGTCGGCGTATGGGAAGACGTGCGCGAAGGGGCGTACGAACCGCACGCTATGATTCAAGAACTGGAGTTGGACGGGATTTGGGGAGCGATCGTACAACCTAGCCAGGGACTCTTCTGGTACTACATCGACGATAGCGAACTCCTTACGGCTCTCTGCCAGGCGTACAACGATTGGATCGCTGATTTCTGCCAGCCTTACTCCGGGCGACTCTGTGGCATTGGCATGCTCAACGTTGATGAGGTCTCCGAGGCGTGCACGGAGTTGCAACGTTGTGCCAAACTGGGCCTTGCCGGCATGTTTATCCCAGTGACCCCGTTACCCGGGCAACCGTATCGCCATGCCATGTATGAGCGGCTGTGGGCAACGGCACAGGATCTCGATATGCCGTTGCTTATGCATCTGGCGACTCAACGGGCTGGCGTGCCAGGGTGTGAGATCAGCATTTCGTTCAAAACCTTCACCCCGGCCGGGCTGCGGCCGACCCAAGATTATTGGGTGCGTTATGCCATGACCGATATGATTTTTGCCGGGGTCTGCGAGCGCTATCCGCGCTTGCGGGCCGGCTCGGTCGAGCACGAAATCTCGTGGGCACCGCACTGGCTCCAGCAGATGGACTACACCTACAAAGAGCGCCCAGTGTACAGCGGCTATAAGTCGAAGGAAGGGCTCCTGCCCAGCGATTACTGGCGTCGCAACCTGTTTGCCGTCTTTCAAGAAGACGAGGTCGCCGTCCAACTGCGCCACCGCATCGGCATCGACAATATGCTGTGGGGGAACGATTTCCCTCACTCAGAATCGACCTGGCCTAAATCCCAGGAGTTCTTGGCGCGCATGTTTGCCGATGTGCCGGCTGAGGACCGACGTAAGCTAACGTGCGACAATGCGGCGAGGATCTTTCGTTTCGCGCTTAAATAGCAGCTAGTAGTCCGTCCGGGTGGTTTTGAGGGGTCATTGCGAGGAGCGAAGCGACGAAGCAATCTCGCTAACAGTAGCTCCCCACAGAGATTGCTTCGCTGCGCTGCTCAGAAACAAAACCTTCGACCCGTACCGGTCACTCGTGGCAGCCCGTCATTCCGGGCGAGCAACGCGAGACCCGGAATCCAGGAACAAAAGACTGGATTCCCGCCTACGCGGGAATGACGAACCGGGAGAAGCCCACTGTTTCTGCCTCCATGCTTAGCGCCCCGCGCTATGGGGGACTCGCAATGACAACCCCTCAGGTTCAAGCGGACGGAGTACTAGGGAGTATGGAGGTCCATGACCTCGTTCCCAGGCTCTGCTTGGGAACGAATACCAAGGCAGAGCCTTAGCAATATGGCATTCCCAGGCAGAGCCTGGGAATGAGGAAACGAAGCGGCACGGCAGCCTAAAAAGCAAATCTCGATTAGTCGGCCCCGTGGGGGTTGTCGATCACAAAGCGCCACATCCCATCGGACTGACGACGTACCACTTCCGTGCTGTTGCCGGACATCACCATTGACTTGCCGTCCGAGCCGGTGCCAGTAAGGCTCCACTTTGCTCGCAATAGCGCCAGGCTTCCATCCCCGCTTTGCACGGCTTTCACGGCAATAGTGAACTTTGGTTTGAGCGCCAGGAAGCCTTGCATGACTTCGCGGATCGCACCCAGACCGGTAATGACGTCACCAGAGTCTTGGACCAAACTCGCGTTCGGCTCGTAGAGGGCCAAAGCGGCTTCGAGATCCCCTCGGTTGATTGCCTCAACCAAAAGGGTGTCGCACTCTTCAGGTTTACGTGCTGGCATTGTCCACCTCCTCTGAGCTTGAGTGTTGTTTCCTCAGCTAGCAGCCTGGTCAGAAAGAAGCAAGCGAATATTCGAGACATTCAACAAAAACGCAGGGGGCTCAAGACAACCAGCTTGATATGCTAGGGTCATGCGATCCGATCTAGCTCACACGACATAGCGGAGGGGAAAAGAACATGAAAAGAGCGGGTACGGTACAAGTCAGTTTAGGACTGCTCGCCTTCATGCTCATCGGCACGATGGTCACCGTAGCTCATGCGCAGGACTACAAGGCAATCCTTGCTAACCCGGAACGACCAGAGGACGACCGCAAGCTCGATGCCGGGCGCAAACCCGAGGAGGTGCTCAAATTCTTCGGCGTTAAGCCGGGCGATAAAGTCGCTGACATCATGGCAGGCAGGGGCTACTATACCGCAATTCTCTCACAGGTGGTTGGTCCTCAAGGAGTAGTCTATTCCACCAACAACGCTTTCATCAAAGGGTTCGTCAAGGATGTACTGGATGTACGCTTGCAGAACCCGATGTTCGCCAACGTCAAGCACATCGATGGTGAAATCGATAAGCTCGCCTTGCCGACCGATGGCTCGCTCGACTTTGTTCTCATTCATCTCAACTATCATGACCTGGTACTTAAGAACGATAACCGTGCAGCCATGAACAAGCTTATCTTCGCGGCGCTCAAGCCGGGTGGAGTGTATGGAGTCGTGGATCACTATGCCAAAGACGGTAGTGGCAGCGAAACTACCGAAAGTTTGCACCGTATCGACAAAGCTATGGTAGTCAAAGAAGTGAGTGCTGCAGGGTTCGTTCTCGCCAAAGAAGGGGAGATGCTGCGGCATCCCGAAGATCCACGCAGCGAAAATGTCTTCAAGAACCGCGGGGAAACCGATCGGTTCGTGTTACGATTCGAGAAGCCGAAATGACACTCAGGGCTTCTCTTCCTTGGTCTAGAAAAAACCAGAGCCGACGCTTCAAGAGCGTTGTTTCGCCTGGCAGTAAAGGTCAACCGCTCATGAGTTTATGTTTCTATAGGGCTCAGCTCTTTGCCTGGAGTCTTGTTTCCTTTCTCCTGCTTGCAACCGTGGCTTGCGCTGCGCCAGATGCACGGCCATATGCGATCTTGACCTCTGCTTTGACCTGCGAGCAAGCCCAACAGCTTGCGGCACGGGTGACCGAACGCCTGGGGTACGCCATTACGTCTTCCTCCCCGGCCTCGGGCACTAGTGCGGGTATAATTCATGGAGCCCGGCAAGGAGTTGATGGGCAAGAGACCGTGAGCGTCAAGGTCTCTTGCGGAGTTGAGGGTGTCCGGGTAGATGCGGAAGCCGACATCCCGCCCTGCGAGCAGGCCAATCGACTGGCACAGCGCACGGTGGAACACCTCGGCTATACGGTGACGTCTTTTGTTCCCGCGATTACCGGCGAAAAAGTCGGCATAGTCAAAGGGAAGCGGGAGGGCGGCCAAGTGCAGGACTCTGTCGCGCTCAGCATTACCTGTACACCTGAAGCAGTGTATGTGGATACCCGTTCGGATAGCCCGCTCGCTGCGAGTACTGACTTCACGGCTGCCATCACCGATTTTCGCCGCGGGTTTTTTGCGCTCTTCAAACCTGCGGTTGATGCGGCGCAGCGCCAGGGACAACGATAACGAAGAAAGGGCTGCGGTGAAGTCGCAGAGATCTTAATGCTTGTAGCAGTTTTCAGTTGGCTGTGTCCTCCCCTGCTGGATAGGGGTAGGGAGAGCAATCTACTCCCCCTCCCTCCGAACCGGACAGGCGGATTTCCCGCATCCGGCTCTCCAGTTGGTGGTTTACCTTCGTGAGGATTGACCTACCCGAGCATGAGCCGCAGCCAGAGAGAACAGCCCTTGCCCAGTAAAGAAGCCGTTAGGCCAGCGATGATGGTCGTCGCCCCGCGCCCGGCCTTTGCGACGTTGCCGTTTGCGCAGGAGGCTCCGCAGTCGTCCCCGCACCCAGCCATCTTCACTGGGAAACGTGGTGTGGTCGCTATGTTTGAAATACTCAAACCAGCCCTTCAGTGTCCGGTTCACTTCTGCGATGATGACCTTCAGGCTCTGACCGTTCGTGCGCCTCGTCTTGGCGCGGATCGTGTCCCGGAATTGCTTCCGGCTCTTCTGGCGCGGCCATTTCCGGCCCCGATCGAAGCGGTAGCCCAGAAACTCAAAGCTGTCCCGGGTCGCGTCCACAATCCGGGTCTTGTCCGGATGCACGGTCAGACCCGCGGTAGCGGACCATTACCGCACCCGTGCCAAGGCCTGCTCGGCTTCCGCCCGGCTCCGGCACAGCAGCACGAAGTCGTCCGCGTAGCGTACCATTTCGATCCCGTCCTGAGCCATCTGGTGATCCAGCGGGTCCAGGTAGAGATTCGCCAGCAGCGGACTCAACCCGGCTCCTTGTGGGGTTCCCCCCTCCGGAGTCCAGCTCCTCAGGCCGTCCCTCACTGCTTGGTGCAAGAACGCCTCCACCACGCTCAGCACTGCTCCGTCCGCGATCTTTTCCCGCAGGCGCTCCAGCAGGGGGGCGTGCGGGATCGTATCGAAGTAGCTCTTCAGGTCTGCATCGACAATCCAGGTGTTGCCCTGTTTCAGCAGTGCGTCCACCCGGCGCAGCGCGTCTTTACACCCCCGGGCGGGCCGGAACCCGTAGCTGTGCGCGGCAAAGTCCCGCTCACAGATCGGCTCCACGACCAGCCGCACCGCCGCTTGCACGACCCGATCCCGCACCGTCGGGACCCCCAAGGGTCGTTTCTCCCTACTGCCCGGCTTGGGAATCCACACCCGGCGCACCGCCTGCGGGCGGTAGGTCCCGGCCTGCAGGTGTTCCGACAAGTGGTCGAGATTGGTCCTCAGGTCACGCTCGAAGTGTGCCACCGATTGGTGATCCACGCCTGCGGCCCCGTTGTTGGCCTTCACCTGCGCGAAGGCCACCTCCAGAGTGCGCAGCCGGTAGACCTTGTCCATCAAACTGAACCACTTCCCTCCTTTGACCCCCTCTTCGAGGGCCATCAACATCCGTGCCGTCCACACCGACGGTTCTACCCACGCCCACCGGGCGCGGATCTCTCCGGCTTGTTTAGTCGTTGCCAACACTGCCGCCGGGGTTGCTTCCGCTGTCTGTGTCGTCACGTCTCCACCTCCCTGCGTCCCTTCGCTCCGTCCCCGTTACGGGATTTCCGCGCTACTATGGACGCTCTGACTCCTGTCGGTCCGGCTCTTCGGCCCCCTACGGAGGGCATGAACACCGTCTCTGTTGGCCGACAGGTCTCCCTGATTCACGCCTCTGGCCCTCTGATCATTCCGTCTCCAACCACCCTTGGGCTCCCACCACCGCTTTCGCACCCTACCCCTCAGCGTGGTGGGCTTCCCACTCGCGTGGGTCCAGGCTTCACCTTTCACTCGCAGGCTCGCCAGCTTTCAGGCCGAATCGAGTTCGTCATCCTACGGACTGATCATTCACCTCCTGCTGCTTCCCACCCCGCATTGCTGCGACGCAGTTGCAGTCGGTTACAGGCCGGAGAGGGCGTACCTGAAGAGGACTTCCACCTCTCTGACCAGATGCGCTTTCAGGCGCACGAGCGCGGGCGTCCCGCCCGC
>JACQEL010000825.1 GCA_016200595.1 Deltaproteobacteria bacterium | reverse complement strand
GCCATTATCTGCTGGCCCGCGTACATGGTGTGTGGGCAAGCTTGCCCTATTTCATTCCCGGCCCGCCTCTCTTTGTCGGGACATTTGGCGCCTTCATCCGTATGAAATCTCCGCCGGCTAACCGCCGAGCGCTCTTCGACGTGGGTGCGGCGGGCCCGTGGGCCGGAGTGCTCCTGGCTATTCCGGCGGCGATCATCGGGCTCTCGCTCTCTGAGGTGCGCCCGTTGAACCCGCTCGATGAGGGAGGCATCCTGCTGGGGGATTCGTTTCTTTTCTCCGCCCTCACACGTCTGGTTCTCGGTGTTTCGTCCAATGAGGTGAGTATTGTTCTTCATCCGGTTGCCCTCGCCGGATGGTTTGGGCTCTTTGTCACTTTCTTAAATCTCCTCCCGGTGGGACAACTCGACGGCGGCCATGTGATGTACTCACTGTTTGGGCGTTGGCATCGCTGGATCTCGCGGGTTTCCCTGATCGCTATCCTGGTGTTGGGATTTCAGGGCTGGCAAGGCTGGTTTGTCTGGGTAGTCTTGCTCTCAATGCTGGGGGTGGATCACCCACCGACGCTTGATCTCTATGCGTCGCTCGATCCGCGGCGCAAACTCTATGCCTGGTGTACGGTCGGCCTGTTTATTCTGACCTTCATGCCAGTGCCGATCTCTGTGGCGGAACGGCCGACTATTCCTCGTGGTGAGGTTACGCACGTTGCGTACTACCCGGGACAGTCGACGACCACTCGAACCTTCACTTTCCTGTATCGCCCATGAGCCAGCGTCTCGATTGGAATCAATACTTTCTCACCATTACTCGACAAGTCGCCGAGCGCTCGACCTGCAACCGGGCCAAGGTCGGCGCGGTCATTGTGAGAGATAAGAATATTCTAGCTACCGGCTACAATGGCTCTCCCGCCGGATTACCACACTGTACGGAGGTGGGATGCCTGATCTACCAATCCAAAACTCCCAGTGGTGAGGTGGAAGAGAACTGCTACCGTACCATTCACGCTGAGATTAATGCCATCGCTCAGGCAGCCAAGAACGGCGTGAGCATCCGCGACGCGGATATCTACGTCACTCATACGCCCTGTATTCACTGCTTTAAGGTACTGATTAATACCGGCATCAAGCGCATTTTCTACGAAAAAGAATACAAGCTGCATACTGTGAGTGAACTACTCGTCTCCACCGACGTCCTCTTGCAGAAGGTCGAAGTATAGAGAAGCCCGCTAGGAGCACGAGGGGCCCCCTACAGCGGCTTTCCCTAGCTTGAGCCCTCTGCTGGGAGCGCGGGCGTCCCGCCCGCTTTGAAAAGCGACCAAGATGGTCGCGCTCCCAGGGCAGATTCCTTCCCCGTTGACGGGGAAGGTCAGGATGGGGTCATAGGTCATGGCACCGCCGCAGCTGGCCCTCACCCTAGCCCTCTCCCGTCAACGGGAGAGGGGACCGAGAGACGAACGGCGGGCAAAATCCGTTAAGTTGTGACTGATGCCGCTAATGCTGCGCCGGGGCCGACTGGGCTGGAGGAGCAGGCGGTATCTCAGATTTTTGATAGTTGCTGAACTGATAAACTGCCGCCAATAAAACCAGCCCGAGTACCAAGAGGGTGATGAGGAGGTCGAGCAAACTGAACCCCCGACGAGATTGCGGATTGTGGATTGCAGATTGCGGATTGGGAAACATAAGAGGTGCTGGCGCAGCCATGGTCTCTATCCTCTGCCTTATGCAACGCGGGCAATCAATAAATCGACGCCTCGCCATCAGGTCGCCGTTTCCAGCGTTTGTGAATCCAGAGCCAATGGTCGGGGTATCGCTCGACCATCTGTTGAAAAACCTCAGTAAACTTGGCGGTGGTGGCACGGAGGTCGGCTTCTTGGTCTCCAGTGCGGACGGGTGCAACTGGGGGTAACACGACAATGCGATGACGCCACGTGCCGTTCTCGCGTATTAAGAAAGCTGGCACCACGGGCGCGTTGGAGGCCAGAGCGAGACCCGCTAGTCCAGTAGAAGTTGAAGCCAAACGAGAAAAGAAGGGAATGAAAACCCCCATCCGGCCCGACGCGTTCTGGTCTACTGCGACCACGACCAAGGCCTTTTGCCGGATAGCACGGAAAACTTCAATGCCAGCTGTAGTCTTGCGGATCACGTGATTGCCACAGCGTTCTCGCTCCTGCACGATCAAATCGTCCACTAGTCCATTGCGCAGCCGGCGATGAATAATCTGGATAGGAACCCCATAACACGCCTGCGCATAGGCCAGCAGTTCCCAATTGCCGAAGTGACCGGTCAAAATCAAGGCGCCGGTGTGTTGGCTTTGGGTCTGCGCGAGTAACTTTTGCCACAGTGCGGAGTCCGCAAAGCCCACCCGCTCGCTGATGTTGTCCTTCGTCAACGTCTGCATATGACAAAACTCAGCGACGAGCCGGCCGAGGTTGCGCAGGCTCTCGCGCAAGATCTGCTGACGTTCAACTTCGCTCTTGTGCGGAAAGGCGAACGCCAAGTTCAGCAGACCAACCCGACGGTGAGGACGGTCACAGTGATAGAGGAGCCATCCGATCGCTTCGCCAACGCGGAACGCCAGGGGAAAAGGCAGGAGGCGAAAAAACCACAGCAGGCCGCGGACGAGAACGTATTCGCAACGTGCTACAACCTTTTTCTTCTCGCGCGCCGGGCGGATGGCTTTTTTTCTCCGTCCCTGGGGGTCGCTCGCAGACGGGGGCTGCGTTCCAGTCTCTTTGATAGAGGAAGCAACGTCTTCAACTGCCACTCTTACCTGTGTCTTACCAGCCAGAGCACAAACCCGTCAGTTCAAGTCCGGCACATCAGAGAAAGAAAACCCGAACGCCTCGCGTTCTTTGGCGATCAGGTCTGCGACGACTCGCTGGTCAATCTCGCGGTAGCGGCCGAGCGTCGCTACCATTTTTTCCTCTCCACCGTTTGCCGCAGCCAGCTCTTTTAACTTATTTTTAATCCAGCCGATATGCCATTTTTCGTCTTTGGTGACTTCGTGAAGAATTTCCAGGGTATCAGGTTCAACATCCGGCCGTCGGGCATGTTCAAGGTAACGCCGTTGGGCACGCTCTTCCACTACGACAGTCAGGGCAAAGAGGTCGACAAGGGTTTTAGGAATGCCAATACCCTGACCAAGGCGAGTCTGATAACCATCGAGCACACGAACTGGCGCAGCTCCCATATCAGCAATTTTTTTGGTCCAGAGCCAGGCGTGACGAGTCTCATCAGCGAGATGACGGGAGAGCTTGACTTGGGCCTCGCTATCCTCTACCCGCATGATGAGCTTTAGTAGGAGCGTTGCCCCACGCAACTCTGCGTCGCGATAGTAGCTATAAAGATGGACCATCCGTGGATCAACTGACATCACTCTCATCCTCCCCCAATAAATACACGAGCCCCTTCCCCCCAGGGCTTCCATCCGTCCTCGGCAATGCCCACTCCTATAAAGGAACGGGCGGAGAAAAGCAACGACCCTGAGGAACCTCTAACCCCTGACAAAAACTAATTTTTCTGACAAAGGGGAGAAAAACAAAACCGGGAGATCACACGACAAAAGGCCTAGAGGGACCAGGAAAGCCAGGGGTATTCTGATTAAAAAACAGGAATAACAAGCGTGTACTGCCAATCTCCTCGTAATCTGCCTTTCTCGATTTACTGTTGGCTCTTGCTAGTTTCTCTGGTTGCGGTGCTGTTTGGCTGCCGAGGGTCGCAAGAAACGGTTCTTGTCGGACAACCCTCCGGTCCATATCGCCTGGAACTCTCTCTTCAGCCTGCTCAACCGCGAGCAGGGCAAGAGGTCTCTCTTACGTATCGGGTGACGGACACGGCGACGCACCAACCGGTACATGACCTGCAGGTGTTGCACGAGCGCATCTTGCACACGTTCGTCGTCAGCCGCGATTTCAGGACCTTTGCCCATACCCACCATGAAGACTTCTTCCCTTTGACCCCACAAGATCTGGCAGCTGCGGCATTTCACTATCCACACGTGTTTCCCGGTCCGGGGGCCTATCTCATTGCCGGCGAGTTCACCCATAAGGACAGGAGTTGGGTCAAACAGTTTACCTTTACGGTCGGTGGTGAAGGTGAGCAGGGGCCGGTGGAAGAAGATCTGCGCCGTGAGAAGTCGTTCGGTCAATACCAGGTCTCCTTGCGAACCTCGCCGGACCCACCAATTGTGGGACACGATACTGAGCTGGTCTGTCATCTGACTCGGGATGGAGTCCCGGTGACTGACCTCGGGCTGTACCTCGGCACCGAGGTGCATATGGCGGCTTGGCGTATCGATGGCGAGCAGTTCGGTCACCAACATACCTATACGCCGGCGATGGCAGCGATGATGGCCATGATGGGTGACCATGCCAGCGACCCCAACCAGATGGCGCGAATGATGATACAACTCATGCGCGGCCCAGCCAAACAGGTGTATCACGGTCCGGATTTACCGGTGCACCATATTTTTCCTACGCCTGGGGTCTATAAGCTCTTCTTCGAGTCTGCACCAGGCGGAAAGCCCCTAGTCGCAGACTTTATGGTGAAGGTGGCGGAGTATCATGAGGGGATCGATACTACCGTGCACTCCATTGTTTCCCCGAGCAACTCGCCTTAAAAGTTCTTGACCCCGTGACAGGACCGACTTCTGAGAAAACGACCTATGACGAAGAACAACTTCTTTCGCGATGAGGATCTCCGGCAGATTAAGGAACAGGGACTCACCCTGGAGAAAGTGCAGTCCGATATCGAGCGATTCAAAAAAGGGTTCCCGGTCGTGAGGCTGCAGCGACCGTGCACCGTGGGGGATGGCATCACCATACTGCAAAGCGATGAGCTGGACAGGCTCAGTCAGGTCCATGCGGAAGCTGCGTCAGCAGGAAGAATGACGAAATTCGTCCCCGCTTCAGGGGCAGCCAGCCGCATGTTCCAGCTTTTGCTTTCCGTCATGGAGCGCAGCAAAGCAGCGGACGACGCGCCGGGTGAAACTCCAGTAGACGTGGATGCGCGCGATTTCCAGATGTTTCTGCAATTCCTGCGCAACCTCAAGCAGTTTGCCTTTTATGATGACTTGCGGCTGGTGATGGCGGGAGATGGTCTGCCTATCGAGCAGGCGCTGACGGACGGACATCACACGGAGCTGCTTCCCCACTTATTGACTCCTCGTGGCTTAAACTATGCGAATCTGCCCAAGGGGCTCATTCTCTTCCATCGCTATACTGATCACACCCGCACCCCCTTGGAAGAACATCTGGTTGAAGCAGCGGCCTATGCACAAGATCAAGATCGCGTCGCACGGGTGCATTTTACCGTTCCTCCCGAATACCACGAGGCTATGCGTGACCACATTGAAGCTGTGCAGCAGCGTTGTGAACGATTGGGATGCCGCTACATGGTGGCGTTCTCTGTACAAAAGCCCTCCACCGATACCATTGCAGTTGATCAACGGAACGAACCGTTCAGAGATGAAACTGGACGGTTGGTCTTTCGTCCAGCCGGACATGGCGCCTTGTTAGAGAATCTCAATAATGTGCAGGGTGATATTATTTTCATTAAAAATATCGACAACGTGACTGTGGACAGACTCAAGCCGCCAACTTATCTCTACAAAAGAGCCTTAGCCGGCTATCTACTCGAATTGCAAAACGTCATCTTCCCTCATCTCCAAGCCCTCTTGCATGAGCGGGTAGAAGAGCAGTCACTCAAGGAGATGTTTGCCTTTGCCCGAGAAAAACTGTCTATCGTGCCGCCTGCAGAGTTGATGCAGAAATCACGAGCCGAGCGGATAGCTTTCCTGGCCAGCCGCCTGAATCGACCCTTACGGGTTTGTGGTGTAGTGCCGAATACCGGTGAGCCGGGGGGAGGACCTTTCTGGGTGCAGCAGTCTGATCACACACTGTCTCTGCAAATTATCGAAGCCGCGCAGATCGATATGCAAGACCCTGGTCAGCGTGCGTGCTGGGAAGCGGTAACGCATTTCAACCCGGTCGATTTGGTCTGTGGCGTACGTGACTACCGCGGCAGCCCCTTTGATTTACCGCGTTTCTCCGATCCAGATACGGGCTTCATTGCCCAGAAGTCAAAGGATGGCAAAGTGCTGCGCGCGCTGGAACTCCCGGGACTGTGGAACGGAGCGATGGCCCACTGGAATACCGTGTTCGTTGAAGTGCCGCTGATTACCTTTAATCCAGTGAAGACTGTCTTTGATCTGCTCCGCGACGCGCACCGGGGTGCTTAGAGAATGAAACGGTGGCAGAAAACTAGTGTTTCAGCGCAAAAGGGTTGATCGGGGTATGGTGATTCCCCCTCTCTCTCACTCTCTCCCCCCGGAGGAGAGAGAACAACCCAGCGGCACCGCCCCATCCCCTCTCCCCTCGTGGGAGAGGGCTAGGGTGAGGGGGCGCTGCAGGTACGACTCAGACCCAGCAAAATCAATGCGACAGACCACTAGCTTGGTGCACCGGTATTTTCTTCTTTGTTTCCTCCTGCTCGTGCCAGAGGTGACCTTTGCCGGACATGGCTTTGTCAGCGCGTTTGGCAACATCGAGTGGTTGCCTGAGCCTGGCCGCACCCCGGACAGTTCCTGGTACAGCCTGGATACGTGGCAAGAGGAAGGAAAACTGCTGCTAGCGCGTGACCCCGAAGCTAAAACCCGGCTCTGTCTCTCTTTTGCCCGGAAAAAGCTGGCCGAGTTAGAAGCGATGGTCAAGGCGGAGAATGCTGCCGCGGCTGAAATTGCCGCTGGTCGCTATCAGGCATACGTTGATCGCGCGCAACGTATCATCAACGGGGACACAGAGCCGGCGACCAAAGAAGCGCTGGCTGAAATAATGGCAACCGCCCTACTTGAACATCAGTATATACTGTCTGTGATCTACGAAGAGCTACCTGCTGGCACACGTGCAGTGGTGCCGCGGGTGATTACGACGGCTCAGGAACGCTATCAAGATATTACCAAGCTTTTGCCACCGAAGAAAAAAGGCGCGTTGTTTTTCAAGGAAGAGGAAGTGCGCTGGTCGGTGCAGATGGCTACGCGCGAGGAGGAAGGCAGCCCTTAATGGAAAAGGAGGAACTGGGCGAGGAACGGGAAGAGTGACAGGAAAAAATAGCGATTTGGTAGAGAAACTTTGTAAGGTGAGTCATAACCCACCTTACTCCTTATCAGCCTTGTATGTGTCCAACCTAAGACTTGAGGCAAGGAAAACTGGGGAGACCTTTATGAAGGTTTTTATCTCTTACGCATTCGACGATGAGAATTCTGAGTACGAATGGTTCGCTCACCGAGTTGCTTACTATCTCTACAAGCAGACTGATCTCGACCCATACTGCTACTCCGAAGAGCGGAGTAAACCTAATTGGCGCGACTTGGTCGGCCCCCAAATAATGAAAGAGTGTGAAAGATTCGTCCTTATTGTCGGCAAGCGGTTAGGAGGATCTCAAGAGGACGAAGCAAGAGCGTTTGTAAGATATAACTCAGGCAGTATCAGCTCAAAAGCAATCTGTTTCAAACTTCCAGGAGCAGGACCTCTTCCTGATGGTCTTTTCCCAATTCTACCGATCTCCATTCCAGCGATAGATGACCATCAAGCCCAAGAATGTGCACGAAAAATTGTTGAGGTATTTTCAGGGCCAGGACGATGGATTGCCAACGATGGGGTACCAATCGGCTATCCATTCGACTACGAAAAAGACATAGTCGAGGATTTTTTAAAAGGGAGGGGGTCGCTTTTAACTCCGAGGAGAGTCGAGCAAGGATGCCCACGGGACTGGCCAGAGGTGAAGAGCGTCGACCGTCAAAGGTACGACAATCCGTTCATGGATGGCACCAAAGAGGAAACTACACTCGGGATTATTCGTCCGCCTGGTGCAGCTGTGAGAGTCGACACTCGCAGTCCTACTTTCCTTCCAGACGCTAAACCCCTTACCTTTCCAGAGGCTGGCCCACGTAAGGAACTTTGTTACCCCTCACGAGGTGCAACGCTTAGAATAGGAATTGTTGTATCAGGTGGGATTGCTCCCGGCATTAATGCGGTCATTGCTGGTATTGTTGAGCGACACCGCTTATACGCGATCGAGCAGGGAAAAAAATCAGGTATACAACCGCAACGGTGGTCAGAATATCGTCTCGACGTCGTGATGTATCGAGAGGGGTTCACCGGACTTCTGCGTGGAAAGAGCAGAACTTATTCCAAAACTAGAGACAAAGATGAGCTTCGTGACTTGAACGTGCAAACCTTAGCAGACCGAGGCGGCTCAATGATTAGCACCTCACGTTGTGACGATCTGCTTGGACTTACAGATCGCAAGGCGCGCGACGAACTGCTGAACGCAGTTGTAGCTCGAATCCTAGGAGATTACATTGATATTCTCTACGTTATTGGTGGTGATGGTAGTTTACGAGCAGCACATGCAATCTGGACTAGGGCCTCTGCTGTTCGCGGCACGACCTTGTCCGTTGTCGGTATCCCGAAGACGACGGATAATGACGTTTTATGGGTTTGGCAATCTTTCGGCTTCCTATCCGCGATTGAAAAGGCGAAAGAGTTAACCCTCCAGCTGTATACGGAGGTCACTTCTAACCCGCGACTCTGTGTGATCCAACTTTTCGGTTCGGACTCAGGTTTTGTTGTGAGCCATGTAGCCTTAGCAAGCGGGGTGTGCATGGCAGCTCTTATTCCAGAAGTCGAATTCTCGATGGATGGACTCTCCCGTTACATCCGGGAAAAACAGCTAACGGCGCAGGACTGGAGTATGACGGATATAGGTCCTCACGGCTTAATCGTTATGGCGGAAACTGCTATCCCTCAGGACGTAGAAGACTACATTGACAACCCTAAATATCCAGATTTGGGGCTGGAGGAAAAAGAGAAAGAAGCGATACGGAAGTTCGTTGGTTCTTCGCTTCTTAAGACATCTGACATTCAGGATTGGCGGAAATTTTGTGAAACACTGCTACAGGGGATAGAGGGCAGTGGCCAACAAGATCCCGCAACGCGGGTGTGGGAATGCCTTCCGGTGGAAATTCGAGGACTCATTCAACATGCCGAACAAGTAATTCAACAAGAAGTCTCTCTTCAGGCACTGATCGTTAAAGCCTTAAACGATGTTCTCAAAAGAGCCGACTTTTTCCAAGACAAATACTTCAGCAAGATTTTAGAGTCAGAGCCGGGGATGAAAAGCTTGCTTTCCCTGACCCTCCGCTTGTGCGACAGCCACAATCCGCTGACACCCCAGGAGTTCCAACGTTTTGATGAGGAAATTTCTGAGAAACCTCTTTCCTCTGATGCGAGAGGATTGGGGTGCGATTTCGCCCTGATGTACTTTTCTAAGCCGCATAGCGCATGACCTTCGACCAGAAACTGTCCCAGTGGCGGGATAACTTGATCGCACGCAGTTGCAGAATGGGAGCGCCCGAGGCGCGCTTCCAGCGCCTCCCGCTGCGGCAGAAGCGCGCTTTGATCAGCTCTTTACACCCCGCTTCTGTGACCCCGCTACCAATCGGCAAACCCGCGGCACGAAAATCGGCATACTGCATCAATTCGGCATGCTGGCGGAAGTAGTTGAGTTCAGTGTCGAGCGCACGCTGGGCACTGACCGACAAGGCGGCCCGGTTGCGGTAGTAGAGTAAAGAGCCCAACAGCTGCGCCACCCCCCCTTCTTCGTCCCGTAGCGTGGTGCGCCAGCGCTCAGAGTAGGCCTCGGCCTCGGGGCCCTGGCCGAAGATCGCTTCGGCGGCCGTATGCAGGTGGGTGGCCGCATGATAGAAATCCAGCACCCAGACCGCCTCAGGATAGTGAGTGGCGAAGAAGTCCCAATTCCACCGTGCCCCATCCCCTACACAGACGTGCAGGGCGTCGGGGTAGAGTTCTTTGACCCAGGCCACACGAGTGGTGAAGGACTCCCCGAAGGTGGCCTTGCCCGCCTCCGGCATCGCCCCGAGGTACTCGGTGTGCAACCGGGTCCCTTCCGTATCATAGAGCGCGATAGTCCCGCACATCGCTTCTTTGTAGTCCTCGCCGACCAACGGCATGGTGGTGCCATCAAGACCCGTGGCGATGAGGGTGATGGGGGCAGTCGGGGCTGGGCTCTGCAGGTGCCAGGCCGCGCGTTTGTCGAGAGCGAGTTGCCCAACCTGTTGTGCAAGGTGGTGCAGGTAGGTAGCCGAGAGTGTCACCCCTTGGCTTTTGGCTAAGTCCTGCGCGACTTCGCTCGCCGTTTGGCTCGCCAACTTGAAGCTGACGACTTCGGCCAATAACGGCGTGGCTGCCCCAAAGCTCAACTGGCAGTGAAGTTCCAGCGGGCACAGCGTCGCCCCGCCCGCGCTGCTCTGATAGAGGTGACGGGAGACGACCACCTCGCCATAGAGAGTCTGATAGTGGCCCGCTGAGGCCTCCTTGCGATAGTAGCTTTGTCCCGCCAGTTCCAGACTCGGGGTGCTGACGTCTTTGCTCTGCAATAAGTGCGCGATTAATTCCTGCCCGAGCAGTTGCAGCAAGGCGCGCACTTGGCACTCGCCCTCATAGAAGGGGGCGTGTTGGATTTCCTCCCAGTTCACGTCGCGGATGGTCAGAGTCAGTTCGTTTGCCACGGGGTTGGTACTCATGCTAGCTTTCATCTCGGCCCTCCAACGGCCTTGTGGTCGCCACCACAGCCGCTCTGTTTTTTGCCTGGAGGGCCGATTTTATTGCTTTTGCTCCACTTCTCGCTACATCACGATGAAATCACACCCGAGGATTGTTGCGCCGGCTGCGAGAAGGAGAAACTCTCACTGAAGAAGAGAAAAGAGGTCTCTTAAGGAGGCTCTTCCGGAGATGTATCGAAACTCTCAACCGTCTTCTTCTCGAATTAATTTTTCCTGAACTCATTGAGAAGATTCAACCACCTCCTGGGGATCGCCGGGTTTACGGGCAGACGCCAGACGAGTTACGTACCGGTGGGCTCAAGATTGTGTCGCGAGTTCTTCAGACTGACATTCGCAACCCCGACAACATGCCGGCCCCACAACCTTGGAGAAACTTTCGTGTCTTTATCAATCTGTAGTTTCCGGTTTGCGAAGTGAGAGAATCAGTGGGATCACGCGGCGTTAGCGAATTCCTGTTCACTAACGG
>JACQEL010000806.1 GCA_016200595.1 Deltaproteobacteria bacterium | reverse complement strand
GTCGTGACAGGGATGAGTAGTAGTGCATGTCTGAAAAACCTCGGATGGGAACGGCTGGTGACGTTCTACCAGTTTCCCCGGCAACACTGAGTACACTTGCGAACCACCACTATCGTTGCGTCTTCCCTGGCAGCAGGACGCCAGACGTAGACACGGGAGTGCACTACCGCGAGGGCGTCCAGCGGAGGGTGACCGACCGGCAGAAGCTGGCGACCTGAGCAGGTGCGCGAGATGGTGAGCCACGTAGCTGCACAAGCGGCACGTGCTTCGACGGGCTCAGCACGAACGGGTAATATCTCCCCATCGGATTCCGCCTCCGTAGAGTCTGTTGGGTCTGGAAGAAGACTCGGCCAGTCATCCCTCCTGTCAGGAATTCCTGCCACCCGGCAAGATGCCTTGATGGCCCGCTTGGATAGGTTGGGCCCAGTCAAGGAAGTGGCCCAACTAGGCGCGACCCTTGGGCGGGAGTTTAGCTATGAGCTCATGCAGGCGGTCTGTCCGCTCGACGAAGTGACGTTACAGCACGGGCTGAAGCAGTTGGTCAAGGGCCGAAGTAGAGCAAGATGACTGAAGGGTTTGATACCAAAGACTTGCAAGGAGAAGCGGGGAAGCGGAGAAAAAGGAAACACCCTCTTCTGACCCTAGACGTCAGCTTTTCGACCGCGCCCCCCCTCAGCTACTCTTACTGCTTCTGGGTCTGAGTTCCTCTGCGCTCAAAAGCTCTAGGCGAAGAGTTGCTCCCGAGTCGCTCGTGGGAAACCCCACGGCTGCTGGTGAACATCTTCCTGTCCACATCAGCAACGAAAGTGTGTTGGACCGGATTCACCTGCACGCTGTCCCAGGGGAGAGCGTAAAAGACGGTGTGGGTTCTCTTCTCTGTGTCCTCAAAAGACAGGACGGCATAAGCGATCGATCCCGTCTCAGGCTCCATCAGAAGCTGTTCAATCGTTCCCACGTCCCGCCCTGCTAAATTCTTGATCGTCATGCCGACGAGAGCACTGGCTTTGTATAACGCGAAGTCTGGGGTGCTTACTGCTGAGAAATTATGTCGGAGCTTCTCTTTCCAATACGCCCTCACAGCTCCAGTCCACTGCGAGGTTGGCAGGTTCGCCCAGGGATCAGGAGCAAAGCTCGGTGCGCTCTCCAGGACAGTTTTGCCTTCATTTAGAGTAAAAGTATTTATTTCAGAGTCTACCTTTGCCGCTTCCCAGGGAATAACAAATATTCTCTTACTCGATTCGCCAATTTGGTCGAAAACCCCGACAATATAGGCGATCCGTCCCGCCTTCAGATCAAGCACGAAGTCTTTGACCGTTCCGATCTCTGCTCCTTCAGGGTTTGCTATCACCCCGGTTTTCAAGTCCGTCGTCGGCTCGCTCTCCTCGCAGCTTGAGGGCTGTTGCTGTGGGACTGACACAGCGGCTTCCGCGGATATACCCTCCCCACTCGTAAAAGACGAGGGAAGGGAAAGACAACTAAGCAAGGTCACCAAGGTCGGTAAGGTTGTGAACTTTTTCATGGTGTGCTCCCTTCTTTCTCTGTTTCCCTTCTTCGAGCAAGGAGTGCGCCAAAAAGACGAGAGAAGGGAGAACCCTTGAAAAATCGACTGCTTAGCAATTCCGCGCCACTTCCTTGTTCCAAAAGAGGAACAACTGCTCTCTTTTCGTTGCAGAGATGGGACACGGATCCGAGAGAGGTTTAGAAAATAGCACTGATCAGGCCACCGACCGCACGAAAGGGCAGAGCGATGACTTCGCCAACAACGTCCACAGTACCGCTTAACACACCGCCAGATCTTTCTTGAGTTTCTGTCGTCTTGACAGTGGTCTCTTTCTCCACCACGGTTGGCTCTCCCGGCCGGTACATGCTCGTTTCTGTTCTGACGGTCTTGGTGTTACTCGCACATCCAGCCCCAACGACCACAAACAAAGACGAGGCAAGCAACAGATTCAGGCTCCTGCGCATGAGGTTCTCCTATTTAGCTCTCGCTCTTTCAGCGAGTGAGAAGGCCAAGCAAGCCAATAGCAATGAGGTACAATGCCACGACGAGATTCAGCAGCCTGGGCGCGGCGAGAATCAATATCCCGGCAACGAGCGCGGCGACAGGCGCTATGGGAATATACATAAATAGCCTCCGTTTGTTCGGATCTAAATTTCCCAGCGGCGCACATTTCCTGCTCTCCCAGTGGACACTTTGGCGCTCTCATTAGTCACGATATCGCCGGTCTTGTTTATCCTTCTGATCACCAACGAGAGCTCCGCCCACTGCTCCTGCCGCGCCACCAATGAGCGCCCCGGTTCCGGGTGCCCCGGTGAGTCCACCGATGAGTGCGCCACCTGCAGCACCAGCTCCACCACCAATCAAAGTGCCTTTCTCTCGGTTGCTCAGTGGCTGCGAGCACGCCCCAAGGACCAATGTCATAGCCAGGGCCGTGAGACTAACGCACATAGTCTGTTTTGTGATCATCTTACTCCTCCTAAGAATATTTTGCGGTCAGCAACGCAATCTCTACTGGTGAGTTGAGCAACTGATATGCCAGAAAAGAAGGAGCAGAAGGGGGGCCGCGAATTAGCTTTTTCACGACCTTCTCCCGCTTAAGTGTCCCAAAAGCAGGAATCTTTTATTTTTTTGTTACGGGGATGGGACGCCAGTCGAGGCAACTGTCTCTGGCAGTTACAGAGAGAGGAAAACCGTCTGGAGGATGGTGAGGAGCACAGCAGAAGAAAGAAGGTAGGCCGGCATAAGCGAAGCATTTCCGGCCTAGACGAGCACGCCGGGAACGGCCTGCGGCCCCTTCGACTGGGCTCAGGACAGGCTTATCCCGGCCTACGACTGCGAAAACGGTAGGTCTCCTCGCTCACATGAAAACCGCTGTAGGCAATCCCAGTGTCTGCAGGAGACCCGATCACTCACCGTCCCACCAGGATCGCGATACATTGCTGCACTGCCACCGCGGCTTTTTCTCGCAGCACCGGGTCACTGTTGTTGCTAATTGGGTGGGCAATCACGGCAAAGGGATACTCGAGCATCCCAGATACTTGAGCCATCACCCGCGCCGTCTGCACAAACCGGTCAGTAATAATCGCCGTCGCGGGAACCCCAACTTTCTCGGCAGAGATGGCGTCGTGCAAACTGCACGACGAGCAGCTCCCTCAATCACCGACGGCTGAGATGACGGCATCACATCCCTTCATCTCAGCCACCACAGTCGCCGGCGCCGGCCGACTGGCATCGGGCTTCTTCAGACGCACCACGGCTTTTACTCCATGTCGCGTCCGAAGAATTTCTTCTACATGGTCGAGTAACTGTTTGACATTGATCTTACTATTGTCCAACAAGCCAATCGTACGGCCCGCGAGCGACGCGAGGCCGGCAGCGCGGTCCGTCGTGGCAGTCGCTTCACCAAAGGTTGGGTCAAGAACGCGGATGGTCATGCTCATGCTCCTTAAAACGTAAAGCGTAAAACGTAAAAGGCCGCTGATGAAATTTTGACGAACAAGATAGGTAGTCGAGGCTCCTGGTGGCACGGGCTTCCAGCCCGTG
The DNA here is from genome assembly GCA_016200595.1 of Deltaproteobacteria bacterium. Taxonomy (GTDB): domain Bacteria; phylum Desulfobacterota; class Binatia; order Bin18; family Bin18; genus JACQEL01. The sequence continues at coordinate 737 of JACQEL010000806.1, read as the reverse complement.
CTCAGAACAGGCTGGAAGCCTGTTCTACCATTGCTGGGCCGCACCTCTCATTACCGATTTCGTTCATCAAATCTTATTAGAACTCATTCCGTTTTCTGTTTCAGGTTCTTACACTGCTCACTTGGTCGATGGGTCTGGTCACCGCAACCAGGGGGGAATGATCGCGCCGAATCCCCCGGCTGGACCGCCCGCCGCGATCACCAAGAGATCATCTGGAGCGCGCAGGGCAGTAAACTCTTGCTCCGGTCCGCCACCCCGTGCGACAACATTTTTCTTGCCAACTTTCTCCCACTCGCGCCGCAACACCCGGGCCGAGCGGTACACGTACTCACCGACATCTTTTTTCTGCCAACCCGCGGCCACCAGCAGTTCCCGCAGCTGTTTAGGAATAACCAAGGCGTAATTCCCCGGCCAGACCGAGTACGTCAGCATGTTATGGCGGATCTCAGCCGCAAAGGTTTCGCAGATTTCCTCAGGGTCGTGGGTCCATTCGTTCATCACCTGACGTGGCGCTTCACAGGCCATTACGGTTACACCGGAGGCGTCAATTGGCACTCCTCGTGCCTGCGCGAGCGGGGTCCAGGGACTGTCCTCCTCGTCTTCGGCGATACAGAAAGCGAACTTGCCCGCGTGCCCGAGGGTAGGGCGATCGAGCTGGCCTGGGACACAGCCCAGCACGTTGATGAGCACTAACCGCACCGCCCGGCCGATAGTGGCATTGGCGCGGTGGCCAGGCC
>JACQEL010000805.1 GCA_016200595.1 Deltaproteobacteria bacterium | reverse complement strand
TATCCCACGCTTGGCCCACTGATCCTTCAGATTCCGCCGCAACAAGCATTTGAGCGTGCGCTCGCCGCGGCCAGTGCGATGAAATGGGATATTGTCGCGGTTGAGCCTCCCGATGGGCGCATCGAAGCGACGGCCACAACTTTCTGGTTCGGCTTCAAAGATGACATCGTCGTGCGGGTCACCCCCACGGCGGGTGGCAGTCGCATCGACGTCCGTTCGGTGTCGCGCGTCGGTCGGAGTGACGTCGGGACCAATGCGCAACGGATCGAAGCGTATTTTGCAAAACTCACTCATGGCGAGTGAGGTGATTTCTCATACCCAGGCTCCGCCTGGGTATGCCCTGTAGGCGTGGCTCTGCCACGCCTGGGTAGGAGGTGTCAACTTGGTGCGTGACGAAGTACTGGGACGGATTTCATCTGCATTTATTTACTGCGGCAGAAGGTCCTGGATGCTCACCTGCGTGGGCATGACGGAAAAGCGTGCCCTGATAGTGTCATTCCCGCGAAAGCGGGAATCCAGTTTTGGTAAATCCATCTGCAATTTTCTCTAGTAGTCCGTCAGTGTGAATTTGCGGGATACTGTCATTCTGAGCCGGAGCAGAGCGGAGGCGAAGAATCTCGTGCCACGACAGACTTGTCGCGAGATTCTTCGTCGCTACGCTCCTCAGAATGACACCCCTCAGAATTACTCGGACGTAGTAGTAGGTTAAGCCAAAGCGAAGCCTTGCCGATTCCCGCGTTCATTCCCTCTCAGGCTTTAGCGCTTATCCGTCGATACTTCTTCCCCAATTCCTCCTCATCCCGCAAATACTTTGCCATCCGTTCGTTGTTATAGCCGTAAGGGCCGCTGCCCAGTAAGCCAACCTCGGCGACTGCCAGTTCTTCAAATTCGGCTTGCGCTCCCAACCCTTGGTCGGTCGCAAATCCCGCCGCTTGCCACGCCGCGAATCCTCCCTCGAGCACCGCGACGCGTTGATAACCGGACTGTGCGAGCGCTGCAGCCGAGAGGATGGATTCTTTTCCCTTGCGACAATATAACACCAGCGGCGCGCTGCGGTCTGGAACTTGCCTCTCGATCTGCAGATCTAGCCGGCCACGCGAAAGCCAGCGTGCCCCAGGGACGTGTGCGGTGGCAAAGTCTCCGACACTGCGAAGATCAAGCAGGGTCAAGTTTTCACCTGCAGAGATTCTTCTCTGTAACGCTTCCGCAGAAACACAACTTACTCGTGTCGTGGCTTCGTTGAGACCTGGGATCGGCAACTCCCGCGTTTGCGCTCCCGCCGGAAGTCCGAGCAATAGTCGCGTAAGCCAGAGGGGCTGTCCGTAATCGACTTCATACGGCTCACCTACTTCTAAGGGAAACCCCGCCTCTGTCCACCCTTGTGACCCACCGTCAAGCACGTACACGTGTGGGTATTCCATACCCTTGAGGAGCGAGGCGGCCAGAATCGCGCGGGCACGGGCATCGCACGTCGTCACGATCGTGGCATTCTTCACCCCAACATAGCTATCCACTAACAAGGCGGTCTGGGTGCCTGGACAGAAGCTAGCCCCTGGAATATGGCCGGCGCGGTACTCGTCGAGGCGACGGACATCGAGAAGATACAGCAGTTCCCCCCGTTCTCGCCGTGTCTGCAACTCTTGCGCAGAAAGGAAAGGGAGGTGGTCCTCAGCCGCAACTCGCTCAGCGAACTGCGCGCTCGCTGCCAGGCTAGCGGCAGACAGCGGTGTTTTCTCCGGGCCAGGTCCGGACGCTAATTCGTTGCCGTAACCGGCGATGCGCCATGCTCCGGTTCCGCCCCTCAGGGCATACACCTGCGGAAACCCCATCCGGCGCAGCACGTGTGCGCCAAGAATACTCCGCGTGCGCCCTGCGCAATTGGTGAGGATTGGCACGGCTTGATCTCGTGCGACATCCGTAACCATCTGCGCCAGTTCTCCTCCTGGGGTGCTATACGCGCCAGGAAGATGTGCGGCCAGAAACTCCGGCTCCGTGCGGGTATCAAGAATGTGCAATTTTTCCCCGCCTGCAAGTCGCGCGTGCAGTTCTTCGGCAGTAAGTTCGGGAATCTCTTCCTCCACTTGCAGCCGTTCGCCGTACTCTTTGCCGCGCAAACTCCAACCGTGAATTGTGTCATAGCCAGCCGCTTTCCAGCTTTGCAGACCATCCGCCAAAATCGATACCTGCGTATATCCTAACGCCTCGGCCGCGCTTGCGGCCCGAGTCGAACGTTCGCCGGTGTCGCAGCAGAGAACAACCTGCACATGTTTTGCGGGGACTAAGACCGGCAGATACTTCTCAAGGGAGCCGCGAGGGACGGTGTTCATACCGGGAATCTGCTCCAGCGTGAACTCGCCCCAATCGCGCACGTCGATCACGGCATACAAATCGTCGCTCTTGAGCAGCGTCTGAAGCGCATCCGCGCTAATCATGGTAGCCATACAGTTCCCTCCTTCTTGATGCATTCACTGTTTAGCAGGAAGTACGGGAAGAAGAGAAGAGCAAAAGCATCCTTGGTTTACTCCCAGCACGCTTGACAGATAGGAAGGCAAAAGAGTACGACTCCGAGGAGAAAAGGAGGAGTCGATTATGTTCAATATCGCCAACTTTGTCAAAGCCTGTCAGGGCCAGCCCCCCAGCACTATCAAGGAACTGCTCGAAGCCGCGTTGCGCGACCCTGAAAGTGTCACAGAAGCATTAGCCGCCATCGGCGCTGGCAAAAACGCCGGTGAAGGCTCAATGGGCGACATGGTGATCCATCGTGCTCCAGACTTGACCATTCTCAAGGCAGCCGTCCCAGCCAAGTTCAAAAGTCCGCCGCATAACCATCTGATGTGGGCAGTGATCGGCGTCTATGACGGGCAAGAGAATAATTACTTCTACCGCCGCAGCAACGATAGTCTGGAGGCCGCCGGAGGCAAGCAATTGCGGCCACCGGATGTCCTGGTCTTGGGAGAAGATGCCGTGCATGCGATTGAGAACCCACTCGAGCGCACATCGTTTGCGATCCATGTGTATGGAGGTGATCTTCTCAGCGCACCTCGCCGCATGTGGAATCCCTTTACCCTGCAAGAGGAGCCTTTCGAATATGAGACGGCGAGGCGCTATGCCCGTCAGTTAATAGAGCAGTCGTAAGCGGCTTGGTTCAGCGGCGTAGAGACGCGACATGTCGCGTCTCTACAGTGCCACGATTACCGGTCTTGTGCGCCAAAATTCATTAGGGCGGGGACAAATCTTCCTTGCTCAACCCGCCTGGACCAGCGCCAGGGTTCGCACGGTGAGCCCAACGCACTCCTTCAGGAGTCTGACGCGAGGGATCTAGTGATGACTGAGATAACGCCAAAAACTCAACATGACTATCCCTACAAGATCACACTCGACAATCACATTGAGGTCAGTTTGCGACTGATGACCCCTGCTGATACCCATCGCATCGTGACCTTCGCGCGCTCCTTGCCTGTCGATGATTTGCTCTTTCTCCGCATGGACATCACCAAGTTGAACGTCGTAGCGCAATGGGGACAGAACCTCAAAGAAGGGCGGACCGTAACCGTGCTCGCTGAGGTAGGTAGTGAGGTCGTCGGATACGCCAGCTTACATCACAACGAAGTCACCTGGCAGCGTCACATTGGCGAGATCCGCATCCAGGTTGGGTCGCGCTACCGCTCACAAGGGCTAGGGCGAGCACTCGCCGGAGCGATCTTTGCCCGTGCCCGTAATCTGAAGTTACGGAAGATCGTCGCGCAAATGACCCCAGACCAGCACGGGGCCATCGCGACCTTTGAGCGTTTGGGCTTTCGCACCGAGGCGCTGCTCCACGACTTCGTCATCGATCGCGTGGACTGTACCCGTGACCTCATGATCATGACCTATGAGGTACCGACCTCCGCGAAAATGTGAGTGGTGCAGTTTCGCGCGGTCCCCGGAGGGCCGGCGTACGCCGCTGGTCGCGTCGAACACTTGATGTCTGGTCGTACGAGCCATTTCCAGTCGCTGGAAGAGCTGAGCACGTATCTCACAGCAGAACTGCGTGCGACTGAGAGTTCGTAGGGGCGAGGCATGCCTCGCCCCTACTACAAGAGCAGGTTCTACCGTATCTTGGACTGTGCTTCCACTCATATGAGTGTGCCAATCTCATGTGTTTCAATTGAGAAACTATCACTCGTTCCTCAGCCGGTGGCCTCACTGTCATAGTGCGGCTACAGTGCACGAACCGTTGCTTGCTGATTTTGGCGCCCAGTGAGAAAGTGAGAAGAATTTGTGTCCGCGAATTGTGAACGCACGGTAATATTGAGGCTCTCCAGGACGGCAGCCCGGAGACGTCTAGAACAGGAGGCGTCCCCTGCGTTGGGGATGCGTTCGACAAGACTGCGGTTGGCGGGGGGGCTTCGGCTCGCGTGCAGTCTCACGCTGGTCGTGGCGTTGAGAGGCGTAGGGTATGGAGGGCCACTCTCCCTCCCATACGCAGCCCCGCCCGAGAGAGGCACCCACGAACCACTGTCATCGATTCTACTCCCGGTCGTGGAGGATGGGCCGCAAACCCAGTTGGGGGAACGGCTGTTTCATGACCCCCAACTCTCGCATGACAACCGGCAGTCGTGCGCCACCTGCCATCCGCTCGACCGCGGCGGCATGGATGGACAGCCCCGCGCTCTGGCCCTGGATGGTCTGCCGCGTCTGCGGAATACGCCGACGATTTTCAACGTCGGGCTGAGCTTTTGGTTCAACTGGGACGGGGTCGTGCATACACTCGAAGCCCATGTGGAGCGACTGCTGCGCAACCCCGCGGTCATGAACACCACGTGGCCGGAACTGCAAGGAAAGCTTAGACGAGAGGCGGACTACGTGTCGGCATTTCGTGCGGCCTATGTTGACGGCTTGACGTGGAACAACGTCATAGCCGCCCTCGTCAGCTTCGAGCGCTCCCTCGTGACCCCGCAGTCTCGCTTTGATCGCTATCTCCGCGGGGAGCAGCAGGCGCTGACGGCCGAAGAACAACAGGGGTATGACCTCTTCAAGTCTTACGGCTGCATCGCCTGTCACCAAGGAGTGAATATTGGCGGTAACATGTTTGCCAAATTCGGCGTCTTCCAACCGCCGACTGGCGCCAGCGAAGAGGACGTTGAGAGTGGGCGTTATAACGTGACGCACAGGCCACAGGACGTTCAGGTGTTCCGGGTGCCGAGTCTCCGCAATGTGGCGATGACGGCTCCCTATTTCCACGATGGACGAGCCCCCACGTTGGCCGTCGCCGTGGACACGATGGCGCGGGTCCAGTTGGGCAAGGAACTCACCCCCGAGGAGATCGGGCTGATCGTCCAGTTCCTGCAAACGCTGACCGGCGATTACCGTGGCGTGCCCGTGCGCGCGCCAACCCCCGGAGCGGGCTGATGCGGACGACCTGGCCGTCTGTCGCCATTGTGGCAGGGTTACTGGGACTGCTCACCTACTTGCTACAGGAGAGTCGCAGTCACGACCTCTCTGTACGCGGACGGATGCAAGCAGAAGTCCAAGCGCTGGCGCTGCATGATGCTGAACTGACTCGAGACGTCTTACTTGCTCGTGCCGGCTTACTCCCCAATTATGATGCCGTGGCGCAGACCAGCCAGGAATTGTCTCAGAACAGTGACGCGTTACGCCAGGAGACGGTGACCGTCTCGGACCCTGCCGCAAAGGCTCTGCTTGACCAGCGGGTTGCGGCGCTGGCGACTGCGCTGCAGGACAAGAGAGACGCGGTAGAGGACTTTAAATCCGCCAACGCCGTCCTGCGTAACTCCCTCTTGTACCTCACGCACACTCCGGTGCGCCTGTCTGGGCAGGGGGAAGCGGAAGCGGCGCAAGCGTGGAGTCGCCTGGCGCCCATGTTACTGCGCTATCTTCAGCTATCCGAACCCAGTGTCGGCCACGAGTTGCACGCCGCACTCAACCGGTTGTTGCCCACCGCTGCGGGAGATACAGAGGTCCAAACGGCGGTGCGCCATCTCCGGCTCGTTGTCACCGTGCTGCCGCAAGTGGATACGGCGGTGCACGAGATTGTCGACGCGCCAGCAGGAGATGCAACTCATTCAAGCCAATAAGATGACCGCGCTCGGGATGCTGATCTCCGGCGTGGCGCACGAGATTAATAATCCCACCCAACTTGTGTTGCTCAATGCCCCGGTGCTTGCGAACGCCTGGGCGGACGCGCTAGAGATACTGGATGGATACGCGCAGCATGAGGGCGGGTTGACGCTGGTAGGACTCCCGCACGCCGAGATGCGCGACACCATTCCGACGTTGGTGCGAGATATCTATGAGAGCGCCCAACGTATCGAGCGCATTGTCAACGACCTGAAGGATTTTGCGCGCCCCGGTTCGCCGGGGGAGCTCGGCAGTGTCAACGTGAACGCGGCGGCGCAACGCGCGCTGCGCTTACTCACGCATCTCATCGCGCGGCGCACGACGCGGTTTCACACGCAGTTCGGCTCCGATGTGCCGCCGATCCAGGGCGACGCCCAACAGGTGGAGCAAGTGGTAGTGAATCTGGTAGTGAACGCACTGGAAGCGCTGCCTAACGCGAGGTGTGGCGTCACGCTGTCGACGTGCTTCGACGCGGAGGCGGGCTGTGTCATCCTGGAAGTGGCGGATGAAGGCAGCGGCATTCCGGCCGAACATTTGCCGCGGTTGACCGAGCCCTTTTTCACCACGAAGCATGACCGCGGCGGGACCGGCCTCGGCTTGGCCATTACCTCCTCGTTAGTGCGCGCGCACGGGGGCAGCCTCAGTTTCACCTCCGCACCCGGCGCCGGCACGCGGGCGCGGGTGACGGTGCCGTGCGCCGCGACCCGGCCGGAGCGGGGAGAGGAGCGCAACGCCGGCTAGCAAAGAAAGGTGAGCCCATGGCCCTCAATAACGTCTCTGCCCTGCCGGTGCTACTCGTGGACGACGAACCCCAACTGCTCCATAGTGTGAGTGTAGTGCTGCGCTCCGTCGGTATGACGCAGATACTTACTCAAAGTGATAGCCGTGAAGTCTTGTCCATGCTGGCGGCGCAGGAGGTGGGAGTGTTGGTCCTAGACCTGACGATGCCCCATCTCCCCGGCTCGGCGTTGTTAGAACAGATCGCCGCCGACCACCCGGACGTCCCGGTGCTGGTAATGACGGCCACCAACGACCTCGAGACGGCCGTCCAGTGCATGCAGGCCGGCGCGGTTGATTACCTGGTGAAGCCCGTCGACCACCGCCGTCTGGTGTCCGCGGTAAAGCGGGCGCTCGAGCTGCGCACCTGGCGCGCGGAGGTGCTGTCGCTGTCGGAGCGGCTGCTGAGCGACGCGCCGCACCAGCACGAAGCGTTCGCCGAGATTGTGACGCAGAGTCGGGCGATGGAAGCGATCTTTCGCTACCTGGAGGCGATTGCCCCCTCGCCCCAACCGGTGTTGATCACCGGGGAAACCGGGACCGGCAAGGAACTCGTCACCCGTGCGCTGCACCGGCTGTCGGGCCGCGCGGGCGCCCTGGTCGCGGTCAACGTGGCGGGCCTGGACGATACCATGTTCTCCGACACCTTGTTTGGGCATACGCGCGGGTCGTTTACTGGCGCCGACCGGCCCCGGGAAGGGCTCATCACGCGTGCGGCGGCGGGAACGCTCTTCCTAGATGAGATCGGCGATCTGACCGTGGCGTCGCAAGTCAAGCTGCTCCGGCTTCTGCAGGACGGCAGCTTTTATCCGCTGGGCGCAGATCGGCCCGGGCAAAGTCAGGCGCGCATCGTCGTGGCCACGAATTGCGATGTGGCCGGGAGCGTCAGTGCCGGAACGTTCCGCAAAGACTTGTACTATCGCCTGCGCACGCACCACGTCTCACTGCCGCCCTTGCGCGCGCGGCTGGGCGATCTCCCGCTCCTGGTCCATCATTTCGTGGAGAAAGCCGCCCAAGCCCTCGGCAAACCGGCCCCCGGCGTGCCGCGCGCATTGTTCCAGCTTCTCAAGACCTACCGTTTTCCCGGCAATGTGCGCGAATTAGAAGCGCTTGTCTTCGACGCAGTGGCCCGCCATCAGGGAGCCACACTGTCTCTCCACAGCTTCAAAGAGGCCACGGCTGACGCGCCACAGCTTCCGGAGAGCCAGCCGCAGTGACGGCTCCAGCGGCGCCCTGGCCGCGTTGTTCCCCGACCCGCTCCCTACACTCAGAGAGACGGAGGAGGCGCTAGTTGCGGAAGCCTTGCGCCGAGCCGACGGCAATCAAGGGGTGGCGGCCGGACTTCTGGGCATCTCGCGACAAGCACTGAACAAGCGACTGAGCCGCCGCAAGCCCGCAGCCCCGGCGGTGGACCTCGACCCCTCTGAGGAATGACACCCCTTAAAGCGGAGGGAGCAACTTTCGTCGCACCCAGAGTAGGAGGCGCAGGCATAATATACCTGCCATTTCCGGCAACTGTACGCACTCGCACGCGCCGCGCCGTTCCCGTGACAACGGATGTCGCAGCCCCACCGCTCCATGGCACCCCCGCCCCCGCGCCCTAATGTTGTGAGGCCGCACGCAGTTCACTATGGGCTATGACACTTGGCCTGGCGTTTGCCTGTATCACTTGCCAGAAAAGGGGGAACAGCATGAATGTCGTAGCCTTGCCAGTGCAACGCGCACCGCACATCCGGCGACCGGTGATCATTCTGGAGACCACCAGACGTTCCTCGGCCTGTGGCCATCAGAATCCGCCGGAGGCCGCATTCTGTGGCGAATGTGGGGTGCCGCTCAGCCCACAGCATTTGAGCCGTGCGACCTGTAGCCACCCCAATCTGGCACGCCTCAAGTTCTGTCGCGGTTGTGGCGCAGGTCACTCTCCCGCGCTGGCCCTGGCATTCCCTGCCACAGCCACCACCCGCCGCTCGGCGGGTGAACAGTTTGCCCAATCTGCTCCGGCTGCGTTTGAGCACGCAGCAAAAGCTCCTTCTCCTCAAGAGGAAACCCGCGACATGGCGCGCGGGACTCCTCTTGTCGGTCGCGAATCGGAGCTCACTCAGCTCCAGACCTGGTTCGAGACAGCCCTGCAAGGGGAGCGGCAGGTGGTGTTCGTCACCGGAGAGGCGGGGATTGGCAAGACGACGCTGGTCGACGCGTTTCTGGCGCAAATCCGCGATCGCGCCGATGTCCGCATCACTTCCGGCCAGTGTGTCGAGCACTACGGTCCGGGTGAAGCCTATATGCCACTTCTGGAAGCCACCACGCGACTCTGTCGGGGTCCAGGCCGTGAGCAACGCATTGAGGCCCTGAAGCGCTACGCGCCAAGTTGGCTTGTGCAACTGCCGGGACTGCTCGACCCTGAAGACCGCTCCCACCTGCAGCAGCACGTCCAGGGGACGAGTCGGGAGCGGATGCTCCGGGAGATGGCCGAGGCGGCGGAGCTGTTCACCACACAGCGCGGGCTCGTCGTCGTGCTCAAAGACTTGCATTGGAGCGACATGGCGACGCTGGACTGGCTGACGTACGTGGCGCGGCGGCGGGAGCCGGCCAAGCTGATGATCCTGGGGACCTATCGCCCGACGGACGTGTCGGCCGGCGATCATCCGCTGCGCGCGGTGGTGCAAGAACTGACCGCACGCGGCCGCGGTGAGGAGTTGCGGGTAGCGCCGTTATCCGAACCTGCAGTGGGCGAATACCTCACCCGCCGCTTCAGCCGATCCGTCGCGACCTCGACCCTCCCCGGTCTCATTTACCAGCGCACGGGGGGTAACCCGTTATTCGTCGTCAACGTGGCAGACGACCTGCTTCAGCAAGGGATAGTCCGCGAAGAAGCGGGACAGTGGCAGGTACACGGCGACCCGCTGAGCGTCACAGAGAGTGTCCCAAACACTTTACGGCAGGCGATCGGCCGACAGGTGGAGCGGCTGCCCGTAGCGGCACAGCAACTGCTGGAAGTCGCCAGCGTCGTGGGGGTAGAATTCTCGGCGGCGGCGCTAGCGGCCGGACTGCAGGCGACGGTAGAGGAGGTCGACCGCCAGTGTGAAGCGCTGGCGCGCCAGGGGCAGTTCATCCTCGCGCGGGGGAACGAAGAGTGGCCGGATAACACGCTGAGTG
>JACQEL010000804.1 GCA_016200595.1 Deltaproteobacteria bacterium | reverse complement strand
GGCAGGCGCATGTGCTGCTCCTTGCGGGCAGGCCGGAAGGAGCCCTACGGAGTATGGAGCAAGCGATGCGGCTCAATCCTCGCTTCCCGCCTATTTATTCGTTCCAATTGGGCTGGGCCTACGGCTTGATGGGGCGCTACCCGGAGACGATCACCGCGCTGAAGGAATTCCTCAGCCGAAACCCGAATTACTTTGCTGCCTACCGCATCCTGGCTGCTAGCTACGTGCAACAGTGGACCTCTCAACAAAGTGCGGATGCCCAGACGTTGACACAGGCTTTGGCGGCGGCGCAACGGGCCGTCGCTCTCAATGACTCCTTCTCCTTTGGTCACGCACTCGTGGGGTATGTCTATCTGTGGCAGAAGCGGTATGACCAAGCCGTGGCTGAGCTGGAGCGGGCTGTTGTCCTTGCTCCCAATGAGGCTTATAATTATGCGATTTTGGCTGCGGTGCTGAACCAGGCGGGCAGGTTAGAGGACGCCCTTAGGGCAGCAGAACAGGCGCAGCGCCTCCAATCCTCTGGTCCGTTGGATCACCACTTAGCTTTCATAGGCTCTGTCTATTCTCTGGCCGGGCGACCCGAGGAGGCAATTGCCCCCCTGAAGCAATATCTCAGCCGGTACCCCAATTTTCTTGGCGCTCATCTGACCCTGGCAGCAGTCTACAGTGACCTAGGCAAAGAAGCGGAGGCCCGGGCGGAGGCCGCCGAAGTGCTGCGGATCAATCCCAAGTTTTCGTTAGAGGTTCACAGGCAGAGAGTGCCCATCAAAGATCCGGCGATGTTAGAGCGGCACATTGCGGCGTTGCGCAAGGCGGGACTCAAATGAGTAATAAGCAATGAGTGCTGAGTAAAGGGTGGGCATCGGTCACCAGTCTTACGGCACTTTACTCTCGCGTGTACGGTCATCTTATTTGGAGTGCGGGAGCCATGCTCCCGCTTTTGCTGGGCGAAGCCGTGCTTCGCCCCAAGCGGCAGGCAGCATGGCTGCACGCCGAAAAAGCGCAAGCACGGCTTGCGCACTCCAAATACAACTAGAATTCACCCTAAGATTTGCCTTTTCCTTCCGGCGCGAAGAAAACCAGCGTGCGAGCTTCGATACTCTCACGAGCCGGGGCATTAGGCGGACTCGTCGGGTCGTCAAATGCAGTGTGAGCCGTGAACCGCGCCCGACCGTCGCTCATGGAATCGTAGCACTTGAGGAACAGCGCCTCATTTTTTTGCATGTGGGGAAAGTAGAACCAGCGGTGCTGAGGGTTGAAGGCAACTGAGTAGACCTCGCCAATGCGGTCGCGATACTTCAAGTCCATCGCCACGAAGTCCTCGAGCACCATACTGCGCGCGTCGCACACCGCCAGTGGCGCCTCCTCCACCGGCCCGCGAATCGGCCGCCAGATGTTGATCTCGGCAAAGCGGTGCTGCAACCGTTCCTCGGCCTCGTCCGCGTCTAGCAAGTCACGCACGCGCTGAGGACCGGAGCGCAGGGTATAGTCATTGTGCGCCGACTTTACCGGCTCACGCGCGCCGTTCTCGCCCCGCTGCGACATCGGCGTGCACCGCACATTGTGGTCGAATACCACTACTTTGACCGCGCCGGTCACTTCCTTCACCAACTGCTCCACCTCCGCATAGTAGACGGCTCGCACCTCGTCCTCATCGTAAAAATTCGCCACCTTGGTCTCGTGATGCGCCAGCACGAAGCCATACGTATCCAATGAGATCTGCGGAAGAATGGCCCGGCCATCATAGACAGACATGGGGTATGGGGCGTACCGCCCCGTCCGCGGTGGGGTGCCAGGCGGAGGCGTATACATATAAGTCACTGGCTTCTCTGTCTTATCGACCAAGTAATTCAGCATGGTCTCCACGTGCGGGAGACCCGCGACGATGTCGCTACTCATGTTCCTTCTCCTCACTGCAAAAGATGACACTCATTTTCTCTAGTGACGCGCTCGTTGACCGAAGAGGACCTTCTTCGCCTCCTCACTCATCTCTTGCCTGTACTCGCTGCCCACGGCAAATCCTCTCTCCACCCCTGGGCGTGCCTTCATGGTTTCGAACCAGCGCTTGAGATGAGGAAACTCATTAAGATCCTGGCCCATCCGTTCATACGCGACCACCCAGGGCCACGAGATCATATCGGCGATCGAGTACGCACCGGCGAGGTATTCGTGGTCCGCTAGCTGGAGGTTCATCACCCCATAGAGGCGGTTTACTTCATCGGTATAGCGATTAATAGCGTAGGAAATTTTATCCGCGGCATAGTTGCGGAAATGGTTGGCCTGCCCGGACATCGGCCCGAGCCCGCCCATCTGCCAATACACCCACTGCAAGACTTCATATTTGCCACGCACGTCCTTAGGAAGAAATTTGCCGTACTTCTCAGCCAGGTACTCTAAGATCGCGCCGGACTCAAACACCGCCAGTGGGCCGCCACCGCCCACCGGTTCGTGATCGACGATAGCCGGCATGCGATTGTTCGGCGAAATCTGGAGAAACTCTGGGGTGAATTGTTCACCCTTACCAATGTTCACCGGAATAACATTATACGGAGCACCCAATTCTTCGAGTAAGATCGTCACCTTCCAACCGTTCGGGGTCGGCCAGTAATACACATCAATCGGACGCGCCATGGTTTTACCTCCCTGAGAGTTATTGACAATGAGTTCGATACTACAGAGTCGCGCCGCTCAGTAAAGCGAGTTTGGCGTCATACCAGTTTGCCTTTTACAAAGGAGTATTATCGCCGTTCCCCCTTCGACAGGCTCAGGGCGAACGGGGCATTCGCTGTTTCCCACCCGTTCGTGCTGAGCCTGTCGAAGCATGAATGGGTGCAATTTCAGCAGCCTGCCAGTCCCTTGCGAATCGCAGCTTGACATCAATCCTCGCTTGCTACTTGTCCCCTCAATATCGCATCACAGCGAGACAACGCACCCGTGAATGTCAAACCTTAGCTACAGCCCGAGCCGCTCGTGCATCCGACTCCACCAGGCTTGCAGTGCCGGGGTCGAAGAGAACAGTGGCTCCTCACTCACTGTAGTTATCCACTTGAACGAGCCAAAGAGGCAGAGATCCGCGTAGGTCAGCACACCAAAAAAATAGTCCTGCTCGGCGATAGTTGCCTCCAGATCTGACAGGACGGTTTGTACCCGCGGCCGATTCTCCGCCCGCTTGGCAGCCATCGCTTCTAAGGTCACGCCGAGCCGCTCCTCACGCGAAGTGCGGAAGTAGGTCCGATCCACCGGATCGACCTTGGCAAAGATATCAGCGACGACGAGGGGGAAGCAGGCCGCATGCACCGCGCGGTCCACATAGAGATTAAAGAAGCGGCACGCCTCTCTGAGCCCGAGGCCCGGAAAGATCTTCGGCTCGGGCTGCTTGTCCTCCAGGTATTTCGCGATGCTCCACGAGTCAGATACCACTGCCTCAGCATCTTTAATCACCGGCACGCGGTCTTGTCCCGAGAAGGCAAGCTTGTCTTTATCGGAGAAGCGAATAGGAACAGTCGTATAAGGAATCTTCTTGTACGCCAGCACGGCTTTGGTGCGCCAACAAAAGGGGCTGAAGCGCAAATCGTTCGCACCGACCAGGTCGTAGAGTTCGATCATGGGAATCCTCCTTTCCTACTATAGTTCTCCTAACTCAGTTGTGGCGCCCGCCGTTCATGCTTCGACTTCACCCTCCGGGTGACGCTCAGCACGAACGGACACCGAAAACCCGTTCACCCTGAGCGTAGCGCAGCGCAGTCGAAGGGCGAACACAGCATCTTTCCCACACATCTCATTT
>JACQEL010000833.1 GCA_016200595.1 Deltaproteobacteria bacterium | reverse complement strand
ATTTACACCGCGGAAACGACCATTTTGATTGAGCGCAAAGCTCCTCAAGCGATTAACATCCAAGGGGCACTGGCTGAGGCTCAACTACCGGATGAATATGATTATTACCGAACCCAGTACGAGATCTTGAAGAGTCGTGGCCTGGCTACCCGAGTCGTCCAGCAGGAAGGGCTAGAGAATAATAGCCTGTTCACTGGAGCAGGGAAGCAACCAGGGCTTGTCGGCAAACTGTGGGCAAGTATAAAAGCTCGGATAGTGAGGCTTTTCGCTACCGTCTCAGAAAGTCCGAGTGAGACTTCTCTGGGAGTCAACCCTCGCCTGATCAACGCGTATCTCGGCATGTTAGACATCAGACCTGTGCCGCGCACGCGCTTGGTCAGGGTCGCTTTTAGCACCCCTGATCGCGAGCTTTCTGCGCAAGTGCTCAATGCCCACGTCAAAGCCTACATCCAGCAGGGGGTCGAGATCCGTACCCAGGCCAACGAAGAGGCACAAGGGTTTCTCGAAGAAAAGCTGGTGGAGTTGAAGGAGCGTATAGAAAAGTCAGAAGCTGCATTGAATAGTTATCGTCGCGACAAGGGCATCCTTTCTCTCGATGACAAGGAGAATATTGTCGTTGATCGCTTGTCTGATTTAAACAAGCTGGTGACCGCAGCTGAAGCCGAAAGAATCACCCTTGAGGCGCAAGCTCATCTTATCCGTAAAAAAGCCTATGATTCGATTCCCGATGTCATCAGTAACACCCTGATCCAGAATCTCAAAGGGCAGCAGACCACCTTAGAAGGAGAGTATGCTCAGCTTGCCGCCCGTTTCAAGCCTGATTATCCCCGCTTGAGCCAGCTGAGAGCGCAATTGCAGGAAGTTCAGCAACGTCAGGATCAGGAAATTCGTAAGATAGTCGCAAGCCTTGAGTCGGCCTACCTTGCTGCGGACAAGAAAGAAAAGGGGCTGCGCGCCAAGATGGAAGAGCAGAAAACCGCAACCCTACGACTCAAAGACGCCTCGGTGAACTATGCCATCCTGGATCGCGAAGCTGATACCAACCGTCAACTATACGACAGCGTGTTACAGCGGATGAAAGAGATGGGAGTGGCGGCCGAGCTGCGTACCTCAAATGTGTCTGTCATTGATCCTGCCGAACCGCCGCTCTCCCCGTCCAAGCCGAGAAAGTCGTTAAGTTTGCTAATCAGTGCTATGGTTGGATTAATGGGAGGAGTCGGGTTAGCCTTCTTCCTTGAATATCTCGATAACGCCTTGAGAGTTCCAGAAGAAGTGGAGCGCTATCTGGGCCTGCCGAACTTGGCGGTCGTCCCCGATTTTCTGAGTTCGAATCACAATCAGTCTTCATCCCCATCTCTCCTGAGCGGTATGAGAGCCGTCACACGGCGATTCTCGGGGGGACTTGCTTATGGACAACCTTCTCCTACCGATGCAGAGTTAGTTCTCTACCAGCATCCGTTCTCTGTGGTCACTGAGGCCTACCGCACTTTGCGCACCGCCATCATGCTCTCGCGTGCTGCCGAGGCACCGCGAATTGTTCTTTTTACCAGCGCAGCCTCGGGCGAGGGAAAGACGGTAACTACTGTCAATCTTGCCACGATTTTCGCCCAGATGGATCTTCGGGTGTTGGTGATTGATGCCGACCTGCGCCGCCCACGTTGTCATCAGGTCTTGCGCACCTTAAACAGTGATGGTCTGACTGAACTCCTCACTGGCCAGAAAGAGGCGCACGAAGTCATAAAGTCGACCACCGTGGAGAATCTCTTTCTCCTCAGCAGTGGCGCCACGCCTCCTAACCCGGCCGAGCTCGTTGGCTCGCGCAAGATGCACGATATTTTGCAAGCACTGCAACAGGACTACGATTGCATTTTTATCGATTCTCCGCCGGTCATGCCGGTCAGTGACACTGTGCTCCTGTCTACCCTGGTGGATGGGGTAGTCATCGTGATCGATGGGCAAGGAACTCCACGCACTCTCGTCAGAGGGGCCCAGTCTCGCTTAGCCTATGCGCGTGCCAAAATTCTCGGCGTAGTGCTCAACCGGGTAAACCTCCAAGGGGGAGACTACCCTAACTATTACTACCACTACGCTTCGTACTATCACCATACGAATGGTAAAGAGAGCAATGAGGAGAGTTAAATCGCTTCATTGTTACATTCACCGCTGGGGGGTGAACCCCCCGGCTACCCTCAGGCCAGCACGGCGTGCTGGCGGGTGCCGCGGAGCGGCACGGGACGGTAGGCCGGTCTTTTAAGGCCGGACTGTTCTGCACGTGAGATTCTTCGGCTGGAGTTTATCCTGAGCGGAGTCGAAGGAGCCTCAGGATAATTAGTCCGCAAAATCAGTGCACTAGCCTAATCGATTCCGTATCAATACAGTCAAAATGCGTAAAATACCATACGGAAATAGTACCAAACAAAGGCAAGAAAATGCGGTCATAGTTTCGTCTCTGCCAACCCAGGGGCGTCTTGCTTCGTTCGTTAGTGCTCGGCAGTTGCGGCGCCTTTGTGACCGCGTCTTCATCAGCGGACTCCTCTTCCTCATCCTCTTCACTCCTTTAGCTTTTGGTGCTGCTCACCCCTGGGCCTTCTCGCTCATGGAAGCGCTGATCTTCTTGCTAGTGGTCGTGTGGATGGGAAAATTGCTCTTAGGGACAAAGGAGCAGGAAGATGGAAAAATGGAGGAAGGGATAGCTGGCCGCCGGCTCAGCCGGATGTTTCTTCCTCTTGCCTTCTTTATCGGCTTTGTGTTCTTTCAACTCGTTCCCCTTCCTCCTGCCCTTCTGTTTGTTCTCTCTCCCAGCACCTATGAGCTGTACACACAGACTTTTCCTGGCTGGCCAGATCGCGTACCATACGCGTCTATCGCGTCGGTTGCGTCAGATACGTCGATCGCGTCTATCGCGACAGATGCGCCGGTTGCGTCGGTTGCGTCTACAGCGTCTATTGCGAAAGACGAGACCGAGACGGCGAGTACCCCTGGCCCGCAATCGGACACGCTCCACGCTCCACGCTCCACGCTCCACGCTTTGTGGAGGTCGTTGTCTCTTGCTCCTCTCTTGACCTTCACCAATTTATTCAAGTTCTTGGCCTATACCGCTCTTTTGCTCCTCGTGCTTTTCTATCCTTTTGGCTCTGCGAGTCGTCAGCAGCTAGCGCTTCCCTCTCCTCCCCCCTCGTGGGGGAGGACTAAGGAGAGGGGGAACTCCCTTGATCCACGAGAAGCCGAAATGCGTTTCGTACGCACCGTTCTGTTGGCTATCCTCTGTACCGGGCTGTTCATCGCGGTTCTCGGTGTGGTGCAGGAGTTTACCTGGAACGGGAAGATTCTCTGGTTTTTTGTCCCCTATGACTGGGGAGAGCCTCACCCAGGATTGACCCCTCGTGCTAGCGGTCCTTTTGTCAATCCTAATCACTTTGCTAACTATTTGGCACTGATCTTTCCTCTCGCCATAACTGGAGCCCTCTCCGGTGGACTCTTGACACTGCAGCGGCGGCGAAAAACTCTGAGCCCTAGCACGAGCGGTGCCGAACGGATCTTTTGCGGGTTTGTTGTTTTGACGCTGACGCTGGCAATACTCCTGAGTCTCTCGCGCGGTGGCTGGATCGGTACGGTTGTGGGGATGAGTATTCTTTTCTGGGTTTCTCCCTCTTCTCCATTAGAGAGAAGTCCTGGGGTTGGGTGCCAGCCCAAAAGGTTGATAGCCCGCTTTGCTCTGCCCGGCTGTTTCCTGCTGCTGGCTCTGGCACTGTTCTTCCTCGGTCCTGCGGGCCGTAGTCAGGTGGATGTCCGGCTCGAACAAACTGTGACTGAAGATCAAGGTTTGGAGGGGAGAGCGGCGGTCTGGCCGTCTTTTCTGGGGATGGTCCGGGATTTTCCCTTGTTGGGGGTTGGTCTTGGCGCGTGGCCGGAACTGTGGCCTCACTACCGGCAACCTCCCTGGTCTCGTGGTTGGTATAGCGAAGCCCATAACGACTACGTGCAGGTGTTTGCTGAAACCGGGGTGCTCGGCTTCGCCCTGCTGCTCTGGTTTTTCTGGCAAGGGGGCAGAAGGCTCTATGATGGCCTGTGGCAGGCTTCGCCAGGGACCTTTCCGGTGTTGGCAGCCCTGTTGGCAGCCCTGGGGACCATGGCTTTCCATGAGTTCGTCGATTTTAATCTCCAGATTCCGGCCAATGCTTTTCTCTTTACCCTCCTCTTTGGCTTAGCCTTACGCTTGACGGAGAGCGGCGTCCGGCGTCCGGCGTCCGGCGTCCGGCGTCTGTTCCAGGTTTCTGTTGCGGTGGGAGTCGCAGTGCTTGCTTTAACGCTGTGTCTTTTGGCGGTACGGCAGGGGGGCCCTCCTTATCCCTATAATATTAAGGACCCAGACTCTCCGGTTGAGGCAAGGGAACTGCTTCTTTCTTATCCGGCCCGTTCTTCTGGCCATCTGGCTCTCTTTCTCTCGCAGGACGAAGCCACCCCGGCTGATCAACTCCAAGAATTGGAGGCCGGCTTGTGGCTTGATCCGCTCAATCCCCTGATCCATGACCTCTATGCGGCCGTGCTAGCGGAGCAGGGACGGGAAGACGAAGCGATGCAAGAGATGACTCGCTCAGTCTCCCTTGCCCCTAGCTTTGGCGCTCACCTGTATTTGTCTGGTTTGCAGGAAGAGGGACCTTCCTCACTCTCTGAGGCGGAGGCGGCTGCAGTAGAAGAAGGGTTCAAACAAGCTCTCAATTCCAGTTATGAGGGGGCCGTGGGCGGACTGGGGACTTTTTACACGGCAGTGAAACATTTTGCCGAGGCGGGCAAAGTATACGAAGACGCTGCCGTACGGGAGGAAGAGTCAGAGGTACAGCTTAGTTATCTACTGAATGCCGGTTTGGCTTATGCCAGGACGGAGGAGGGAGGGGGAAGAGAGAAAGCCGAGACCCTCCTCCGTCAGGCTGCGACGATCGCTCCGCAAGATCCTAGACCGTATCAGTATTTGGCGGTCCAGGTCTTTGCGCCTAGAGGAGATGTGGCCTCAGCCAAAGCTGTAATTGCTGAAGGGATCAAAAATAGGGCAGATACTCTCTCTTTGACCCTCTCTCTGGCAGAGGCAGCGCAAAAAGCTGGAGACCGACGGGAAGCAAGAGCGGCTCTCGAAAAGGCGCTGGCGTTCAAGCAGTCTTCTTTCGAGGCGAATTTTCGCCTGGGGCTTTTCTACCTGCAGGAGAAAAACTTTGATCGTGCCGTCCTCTCGCTGCGCAAGGCAACGGACCTGCGTCCTAACGACGCCTCTGCCTTTTACCAACTCGGTGTGGCCGAGGAAGGGCGGTATCAATTTTTCACCGCCCAGAAAGCCTATGCGCGAGCGGTCCAACTGGCCCCGGACAACACTGGGTTTCAGAGCCGCTATGAAGCCTTACAGCGAAAGGTAGCAGAACAGAAGAGTCCATAGAGTCTAATGCGTCTATTGAGTTTGTTGGGTCGATAGAGTCTGGTGAGTCGATTGCGGTGGTTAGGTTGACTGAGACAGGTTGCTGAATGAAAGTTGTGCGGTTTGAAGATCTTGAGGTTTGGCAAAAAGCTAGAGGGTTAACGCGAGGGGTGTACCACTTGACAGGAAATGACCGCTTCTCCCATGACTACGGACTACGAGATCAAATGCGGCGCGCGAGTGTATCGATTATGGCGAGTGCTAGAGGGTTAACGCGAGAGGTGTACCAATTGACAGGAAGTGACCGCTTCACCCGTGACTACGGACTGCGAGATCAAATGCGGCGCGCGAGTGTATCGATTATGGCAAATGTAGCTGAAGGGTTCTCGCGAAAATCGGATAGAGAATTCAGCCAATTTCTCTTCATTGCTAAAAGCTCGGCAGCTGAGTTGCAGAGTCATGCGTATATAGCTCTAGATCAGGGATATATCGACGAGTCTAACTTCGAAAGACTTTATGATGATTTGGACCATACCTCACGCATGATATCGAATCTCATAAAACATCTTGCTGCACTCTCTACGAAATAAACGCGATGAACGCAATAAACGCAATCAACGCGACGAACGCGACCGATGCGAGATGGTATTGCATCCACACCAAACGTTACAAAGAAACCTGGGTCGCCCGCCAACTGATGGAGCCGTGCGATGAAATCTATCTACCGTTGCTACGTGAACACCGAACGATTCGTCGGCAGCGCAAGTGGGTGATCGAACCCTTGTTTCCCGGGTACCTCTTTGTGCGTTTTGTTGTGGAAGAGCGGTTTCGCGCTGTGCGCTATACGTCAGGGGTGGTCCGTGTCGTCAGTACGATCCAGGGCGAGCCGATCGAGGTAGACGAGGTCATTATCTCCGCTCTGCGCCAGCGCTCGACGGACGGCTATGTCGAAGTGCAGCTTGCTCCGCTCTCTCCTGGTGAGGAGCTGGAGATTAACCACGGGCCATTTCGCGGTATGCGGGCTCTCTTCCAGCAAGAGCTGAAAGCCGGTGAGCGGGTTGCCGTGTTGCTGGAGATATTATCGTCCCGGGTGCGAGCCGAGTTGCCTCGGGCGTACGTCGAGAAAAAGTCGAACGCTACTCATAAGCAGTTAGTAGCCTGAACTTTGGGCTATTACTGACGGCGAACGACCACTGAAACCGCGATCAGGAAGGAGACTTCCTGCACCGCTAAGGCGGAAGCCTGCCCGGAAGAAGCGTCATTCGCGTCTATAGCGTCGATTGCGTTGGTTGCGTTTATCGCGTTGATTGCGTCTACTCGGTCAATTGGGGTTGTTGAGTTTGTTGGGTCGGTTGCGTCAGTTGCGTAAGGGCGTCTGAATAAGTACCTTACAAGAGGAATAAACGTAGCGCCCCAACATTCCGTACCGTTCACGGTTGACACATCGATTCGTGGGATTCTGAAGTGAAAGCAGCTATGCGTAAGAAGGCAAAAATGCCGGCCGAGCTTCTTAAGGCGTTGAATTACACCAGT
>JACQEL010000774.1 GCA_016200595.1 Deltaproteobacteria bacterium | reverse complement strand
GCAATCGAACTCTACGAGGCAATGCGTACCTTACGCGCGGTGCGGCGGCTCCGTCCGGACCCGATTCCGGATGACGTGCTCCGGCGCGTGTTGGAAGCGGCAACCTGGGCGCCAACCGGCGGCAATCGCCAAGCCTGGCGGGTTCTTGTGGTGAAAGATCCCACGCGTAAACAGCGTCTGGGTGAGTTGTATAAAAAGATCACGGTCCCATTCATTCAGTCGTACGCGGAGAGGTTTGCTTCTCTTCCCGAGGCTGAGCGCGTGAAAGCCGAGAAAATGCTGCGGTCCGGTCTCTACCTGGCTGAGCACTTTGGCGAGGCTCCAGTGCTGTGTATCTTTTGTTTTCATCCTGACGGATTGGCGGTGACCGACGCCGATCTGGGTCGTGTATCCGTTGTCGGCGGAGGATCGATTTACCCGGCCGTACAGAATCTGCTGCTTGCCTGCCGCGTCGAAGGGCTGGGGTGCGTGCTCACAACGCTGTTGTGTAAAGCTGAGCCTGAAGTGCGGGAACTGCTGGCGATCCCACAGCCATGGGGGACGGCAGCCGCTGTGCCGATCGGCTATCCGCAGCTGCGTGGACACGGTCCCATCTCGCGTCGTCCGGTCGAAGAGATGGCGTTTGTGGACACGTGGGAGCAGCCGTTTGCATAACCAAGAATAGGGACCTGGGAAGCTCTTCAGAGTAGAGGGGACCATTTTCAACCTGGGACTGAACAATCTATGAGAAGAGGGAAGTTTGCACGAAGGGAGCCTGACACGATGACACGACTGACGAAGCTGAGCCGTTCCATTGCTGGAAAGATAGCACTTGTGACTGGGGCCGCCAGCGGCATGGGCCGGGCGACGGCCTGCCTCTTCGCAGACGAAGGAGCTAAAGTCGCCGTCCTGGATCGCAACGGTGAAGGTGTAGCAACAGTAGTGAAGGAAATCACCGAAGCTGGGGGAACCGCCCAGGGATGGACGCTAGATCTCGCTCAGGGCGAGAAGATTGCTCCTACCGTCGTCGAGATCGCCGAGCACTTCGGCGGACTCGACATCTTAATCAACAACGCTGGAATCGATGCCTCCGGCCGTATTCAAAGCAGCAAGTACGAAGAGGTCTGGGAGCGTTGCTTTACCATCAACCTGGCTGCCCATCACCGCCTCATTCGCGCAGCCTTACCCTACCTGAGCAAAAGCGGTGCTGGACGGATCGTCAACATTGCCTCGACCGAAGGAGTGGGAGGCAGCGCCTTTAGCAGCCCCTACACGGCAGCGAAGCACGGCGTAGTTGGACTGACACGCGCGCTCGCGGTTGAGTTAGGCACTCAAGGAGTTACGGTGAATTGCATCTGCCCCGGCGCGATTCACACGGGGTTGACTGCTGCCATTCCTGATAAGGCGAAGGAAACCTTTGCGCGCCGCCGGGTGCCGCTCAGGCGCTACGGCGAACCCGAAGAGGTGGCGCACGCAACCCTGAGCCTGGTGCTCCCTGCCGCATCCTACATCAACGGTGCCACGCTAGTCGTTGATGGAGGATTCACCATTCAAAAC
The DNA here is from genome assembly GCA_016200595.1 of Deltaproteobacteria bacterium. GTDB lineage: Bacteria > Desulfobacterota > Binatia > Bin18 > Bin18 > JACQEL01. The sequence goes on along the minus strand of JACQEL010000774.1, from coordinate 3,745 downwards.
AACGGGGGCACGCTGAGTCCTTCCTGATCCTCCATCGTCGCTGGACGAATAGACTATCGGGGTCGGCGGCGGCGCGTCGGTTCGTCCAGCCAGGGATTCGGAATAAACGATTCCTTCGCATCGATGCGCGTTCCAGGCGGAACGATAGCGTCGATGCGATCCAGTATCTCTGGAGTGAGCCGCACCTCAGCCGCGCCCAGCGTATCCAGGAGTTGGTCTAAGGTCTTCGGGCCCATGATGACTGAACTCACCGCCGGATGCTCAGCCGCGAATGCCATGGCCATGTGGGTGAGGGAGTGCCCCGCTTCTTGCGCCAGGGCGCTCAATTCTTCTACTAAATCATATTTCCGCTGTACCTCCTGCCGCTCAGCATCCCAGACCCCCATCCGCCCAAGCCGCCCGGTGGCCCGGCTGCCCGCCGGCAGCGGTTCGTTGCGCCGATATTTCCCGGTCAGCCACCCGCCGGCTAGTGGCGCATAGACCATCGCGCCTACGCCGTGGCGGTGGCAAGTGGGAAGCACGCCTTCTTCAACCTTCCGGCTCAGGATTGAGTAGATGCACTGCTCGCTGCGCACCCGCGCCAGTTGGCGCTGTTCCGCGATCCGTTGCGCTTCGACAATCCACTCGGCTGGTGTAGCCGAGGCGCCGATCACGCGGATTTTCCCGGCCCGTTGCAGGTCGGTCATCGCTGCCAAAGATTCTTCCAACTCGGTGTCCCAATCCCGACGATGAAGCTGGTAGACATCAATGTAATCGGTCTCCAGCCGCCGTAGGCTGTCCTCAACGGCGCGTACGATCCACCGGCGCGACCCTCCGCCGTCGCTCACATTTTGTCCAGTCCTGGTGAACGGCCCGACACGTCCAGGGGGGAAAAAGCACTTAGTGGCCAGCACCACCTTGTCACGTCGCCCTTTCAAGGCCTTGGCCACAATCCGCTCCGACTCACCGTCGGAGTAAGAGTCGGAGGTGTCAATGAAGTTCACGCCAGCGTCTAGAGCGGCATGAGTGATCTTCACGCACTCGTCATGGTCCGGGTTGCCCATCGGCCCAAACATCATCGCGCCGAGGCAGAAGTGACTCACCTTAACGCCAGTACCCCCAAGTGGACGGTATTCCATACATCTCCCCTTCGTTTTTGGTCCGCGCTCATTCAGGGACGAATCATCTGACTCTCGTGAGAGACAATGAACCCTTCGCCCTGCTCAAGAAATTCGCCGATTGGAGAGAGACAGGCTTCCCGTCGATCAGCGGCAATCACTTGACCCGCATCGTACACCAGCAGCAGATGACACGCGGGAATCTGTTCGCGACACCTATGGCCGGCTTCTCGCGAACCGGAGCGATCACGCGTACCGACCAGGACCAACGTCGGCGCCTTGACTTCGCGGAGCCTGGCTCCGAGTTCCGGGTGCTGCACTAACGCAAGTGGGGGGGATAAAAGGACGAGCCTTTGGACTTGCTCCGGCGTATAGATGGTTTGAGCCAAAGCTAGCGTGGTGCCTTGCGAGACGCCAATGACACTGAACGACACGACGCCGAGCCCGGCGAACGCCTGCGCAAGATTCTTGGCAAAGTCCTGGACTTTTCCCACCCCAGAGGTAGGAGCGTCGAGCACGATGACGCGATGCTGCAGGGCCAACGCCGCCGCGACATCGTCGAGCAGCGCGCCCTCGCCTGCCGGAAAAACGACAACAGGCTGACCCTCCCCCGATTCAGCGTATCGGATTGTGAGGCCGTTATACTCGAGAACTCCCTCTTTGAAACTGCTCATTTCTACCTACCTGTTGCAGTTGCTTGTGAATTGCCAGGAAATGGTAGGACAGGCTTCCAGCCTGTCCAGAGCACGGGCTAGAAGCCCGTGCCACCAGGAGCTTCGACTACCTTATCTTATTCGTCAAAATTCATCAGGGTTAGAGATCACGGACGTGTGGCAATACGTCTCTGGCGAAGCGCTCCATGGACTCAAGCTGCTGCTGGTACGAGAGTCCCGGCCACACGAAGGCGATATCCATGGCACCAACCCCAGCCTCACGCAGCGCGCCGATCTGATCAATCACTGTGGCCGGACCGCCGCACAGGAAAGGTCGGTCGAATTCCAGTTTTTCCGGAGGCGACTCTCTGAGCGATTTGGTCACATCTTTGCTCATGTTGCGCGTCAGTCCCATCTGCACTTTGAAGCGACTGGTATTTCTCTCCGCGACCTCGTCACTCTCAGCCACATGCGCCCAAAAGCGATACAGCACGTTCTCAGCGGTTGGCTCCCACCCTTCCTTGGCAGCGGCGTCCTTATACAGCGCCACCCGCTGCTTGATCCCTGAAGAGAACACGGGCCGATGGGGAGCTTGTACCGTGCGTGGCCACACCGAAACCGTGCGATAGTTAAAATACCGACCCTCCCAGCCAAATGGCTGCGGCTCCGTCCAAGCGTGCAGGATCAGGTCAATCCCTTCCTGTGTCACCGCCTGCGCCTCATCCGGATTGCTGCGATACGTGAGAATTTCGTTCGCTGTGCCGCGCAGAAACAACACGATGATACGGCCATCGCTCATCGCGTCCAGCATCGCCAACTCTTCGGCTACGCGCACCGGATTCGACAGTGGCAGCAACGGTCCGAGCACGGCTATCTTGGCGCGCTTGACGACCTCGGTGATAGCACCGGCATAGATCATCGGGCTGGGCGTCATGATGCGTGGGGAGTAGTGATGTTCCGAGACGCTGACCCAATCGAACCCCAGTTCATCGGCCAGACGGAGCTGTTCCTTCGCGCGGTGCATGGTGGCGCTGACCGCCTCACGGTCGCACAGGGCTGGCGCCACCGGCCAGGCTGTGGTCGCGGGGGCTCCCGCATAAGACACTGGATTCAAAAAGCCAACCTGCATGGTGGTATCCTCTCTCACTCAATTTCGAGTCAGTTCTTGCCGAGTTTGTCAATGAGAATCTCCCCGTTTTTCATCACCAGGGCAACATTCCGCAAAGCACTGAGGTTGGCTGTCGGGTCGCCATCGACGAGGAGCAAATCTGCGAACCGCCCGGGTGCAATCATTCCGAGCCGGTCGGCACCGAGGTGCTCGGCGGCATCCTTCGTCGCCATTCTAAGAACTCTCACTGGCGCAATTCCCGCTTGCGCCGCGCGCTCCGCTTCAACGATGGTATTTTCGCCGAATTTTCCGTGGCCGCAGAACGTGTCCGTCCCTAAGACGACTCTCACACCGGCATCCGCGACTTCCTTGAGATTCGCGTAGGTCAACTCGGAACCCAGGATCCACAGCGTCGGCACATAGGTCGCGCGGTTTTTTTGCAGCAGCTCGATCACGCGGTCACTGCTCAGCCGTTGGTTGACAACTCCATGCTCAAGGCCGTTAGCCCCGGCTTCGAGCACGCTGATTACGGCGTCTTCGTCGAACGTATGCACGGTGGCCTTCAGACCACATTGGTGTGCTTCGTCAATAATCGCCTCCAGCACCGCGCGCGGTAATTTGAACATTGGCGCATGCCAGTTGAACTCTTTGACCGTCAAATAGTATGGCGTACCGTGCCCCCGGCATCCGCCATGGTGAACAATTTTGATCGCATCGACTCGGCGCTCGGCCAGACGCCGTACGACATCCCGCGCCTCCGCAGGCGAATCGGTCTCAACCGCCGCACGCTGGCGATACCAGGGATTCTGTCCGTACACAGTCGTCGCAGGATGACTCTCCCGTGCCGTAAAACATGGACCTGTCACGAACAGCCGAGGCCCACGGAG
>JACQEL010000773.1 GCA_016200595.1 Deltaproteobacteria bacterium | reverse complement strand
TGGCGACGGTGATGACCGCGATCATCCATTCTTCTTCTGCCACGATTGGTATCGTGATGGGGCTGGGCGCCGCAGGGGTGCTTGATTACGTTACGGCATTAGCGCTGACCCTCGGCGCGGACATTGGCACTACGGTCACCGCTCTGCTTGCCGCACTCAAGTTGTCAGTCAATGCCAAACGCACAGCCTACGCCCATGTGTCGTTTAATGTCATCGGTGTGCTGTGTATGCTCCCGCTCTTTCCGCTCTATGTCGCCTACTTGCCCTCGCTCATGGGCGTAGATCCGGGTCAGGCAGTCACGACAAACGGCGTCGAACATTTCCCTTACGTGCCCGTGACCATCGCGACCTTCTCCACCGGCTTTAACGTTTTTAACACTCTGTTGTTGTTGCCCTTCTCCGGCACGATGGCACGGTGGTTGACACGCCTAGTTCCCAGCCAAGATGGAGAGGAGGATATCGCGCTTCCTCATCATATCTTTCACCAGGCCTTGACTGACCCGGACTTGGCACTGCAGATGGTAGGCCAAGAGCAGCTACGCTATCTGCGCCATATCCCGCGCTACTTCGAACTCGCACGGCACTCAGGAGCCAACAGCCGAACCGCGGTCACTCAACTTCGCAGTGCCCTCGACTCACTGGGACGAGAGATTGACTCTTTTCTGAGTGAGATGCTCACCAAAGAACTCAAGGGGGATCAGGCTCGCCGCGCCACCCGAGTTTTGGAACAACAAGACCTGCTCATCGGGTTACAACACGGCAGCCATGACTTCATCCGACAACTCGGCATGCTCACAGAGGCGCCACGTTTGTCGCTGGCCAGCAACTTCATCGAAGCTCTGGATACGCTGGTGCTCAAGCTCTCTCTGGGCGAAAAGAGCCGCCTGTTAGCTTTAATGCACGGGTTCGAGCGCCTCGTCTTGCAGATCCATCAGTTGGCGCGTCTCCAAGTCTCCGATCGCAGAGGGGCCGAAAGCTCAACCGTTGGCGCGCTGGAGGTTTCGACAGCGTAGACTTTTGTCCCTCGCCTGCGGAAGACTGAACGAGGGTCCCGATCCGACGCCTCGTCCTGCTCTCCCTCCCCTTCTCCTTCCCCGCTACGCTTGTGATTCGCGCGATGAGGGAAGCCGCTCGAGAATCGCCAAACTGAGTCGTTCCCCGCGGGCGGCAGTCTCTTCCACTCGGGCTAAGGCTTCAGAAATCTTACGGAGTTGGAAGACAACAATAACCCCGCCCACAATGAACCCGACGAGAAGCGCCAGGGTGTTAATCCAGATTAAGATGTCCATCGACGTCTCCACTCACGCCACATGCTTCGCCCGCATTTGCAATTTCTGACGCAAGAATTCGCCAAATTCCATACTGGCTTCGCTCGCCTCCTGACGCCACACTTCCCATTGATCGAGCGCCTGCTCGGCATCCTTTGCATCCTGGTCGGACAGACGCATAAGTGGGGTCGTGAGTTCCAGACGACAATTCGACGTCGGATCAAAAAAGTAGATCGACAATAACACCTGATGATCGACCGGACCAATGACTGCGATGCCTTTTGCTTCAAGCCATTCTTTATCACTCATCATCAAGAGTCAAGAGAAAAACCGCTCGGGAGGGATGTCGAGAAGAGAGCAAATTTTCCTCGCGAGCCATACCGGAGCCTCATCGATCTCGTCAGTGTAATCTTCAAGATCACGTAGGGACTCGGTTGTGATGCCAAGTTTCCGCGCTAGTTCTGCAAGCGAATACCCTTTTGCTTCTCTCTGGTGCCGCATGAGTTGATTCAGTGTGGTACGAGAAGGGGGAGTCATTGCCGTTGTCTTAGCCACGGATCGGACCGTGATTGCCCTTTGCGCAGCCGGTTTTGTCCGCGCCATGGTTTTTTCGCCTCCTGAGGAAATCTCTCCCCTCTATCACTGTCGTAATGATCCCAATGACCTGTGTCTTCAGGATGAGGGTACCATTTTTCTCTGGTTTGGGGATTTTGGGAATAGGTTCCCCGCTGGTCTCGCCCCGTCAGCCAGTCCGGTTGCCAACTTGGCGGCTTACGCACTGGGTCTGCAAGATACGCCACTTCGCTCGGCATTTACAGGGCTTTAAGGTCGCGTACAATAGCTGGCCGTCAAGCAAGGAGGACCAACCCTCATGACGCCAGATCGGAAAACGCTTATCGGCCGGAGGTTTCCAACAGTCACCTATGTCATCAACGAAGATGACATCAGAGATTACCTTCCTGTCGCCGGAGAAGAACATCCGGCTTTCCGCAGTGACGAAGGGGCGCGCGCAACCGGATACGCGCGTCGGGTCATCCCGCCGTCGTTCGCCCCATACATCGCCATCCTTGGCATGCTCCGTTCGTTCGATTGGGAGAAAGATTTTTTCTTGGACTACAAGACCGGGACCGCCATGTTTGGCGAACAGGAATTAGAGTACCTGCGGCCTCTGTATGTCGGCGAAACCCTCACCCTGCAAGGGACCGTGGTTGACGTATACGAGAAACAAGGCAAACGGCTGTTCGACGTCGCCAAGGTCAGTGTCAAAGCTACCGACGAAAGCGGAGGTATCGCTTTTCAAGGAGCGCTGTCCTACATCCTATTCAAGTGAGGAGCTAACGATGGATACACGTCAGAAAGCCTACTTTGAGGATGTGCACGAAGGCATGACTATCCCCAGCGTGACGTATGGGCCGATGGACCGCTACAGTTACATTCCTATCACCATCATCTTACGTGACACTAACCCGCTTCACCTTGACCGCGTTTACGCGCGCGAGCGTGGTCTGCCGGATGTCGTGCAGCAGGGACCGCTCAACGAAACGTACCTCTATCGCTTTATTACCGATTGGCTCCATCATCCCTGGGACTTACGGAAAACCAAGATCCGCTTTGCTGCCAATGTCTTTCCGGAAGACTTACTTACCTGCCAAGGAACGGTCACTCGCAAGTATCGCGAAAATGGGGAGACACGGCTCGATTGCCAGATCTGGCAAGAGAACCAGAAAGGCGAGAAGATCCTGATTGGGGAAGCGACGTTTACGCTGCCGGAACAAGGCCAATAGCTTTCAGCTGCCAGCGATCAGCTTTCAGCAAAAGCAGTAATGAGGA